>JAJDDU010000289.1 GCA_029260155.1 Phycisphaerae bacterium
GCCTGCACAGCAAATCGTTGACGAAGCGAGGATGCTCGTGGACCGAGGCGTGGTCGAGATCACGCTGCTCGGGCAAACCGTGAACAGTTACATCCACAGCGATTCGGGTCGCGCCGTGCCGTTTTCCGCACTGTTGCGTCGCATCAACGATATCGCCGGACTGGAGCGTTTGCGATTCGTGACCAGCTACCCGGGCGATTTCGGTGACGATATTCTCGAAGCCATGCGGGATCTGCCCAAGGTATGCGAGTATCTGCACCTGCCGGTTCAAAGCGGCAGCGATGCCGTGCTGGCACGTATGCGCCGGCAGTATACGGTCGGGCAATACGTCGATCTGGTCGCGCGGGCCCGAGAGTTGGTGCCGGGCATCACGCTGGCAACCGACTTCATCGTTGGGTTTTGCGGCGAGACTGATGCCGAGTTCGCCGAGACGCTTTCGCTCGTGGAGCGGACCGGGTTCAAGAACATATTCGTGTTCAAGTACTCCCAGCGTCCCGGCACGGTGGCCGCCAAGCGTGTCACGGACGACGTTGCCGACGCCGTCAAGCGGCAGCGGAACATCGAATTGCTCGCCATGCAGGATCGCGTCTCGATGGCGTGCAATCGGGGCTTGATTGGGGCTACGATGGAAATCCTGGTCGAAGGATACAGCAAGCACGCGGTCAAAGCTCAGGAAGCCGAGCAGTCTCGGGGCGAGGAGGTCGGCCTGGAGGTGTCCCGGCAGCTCGTCGGTAGGAGCCGAACTGATCGCGTCGTCGTTTTTCCAGGAGAGATCGGTCTCGCTGGCCGATTAATCAACGTTAGAATAACGGCGGCGACGGCGACGACCTTGCACGGAGAAGTCGTGAAGGAAACGGCCGTTGCGTCTGGGTTCGGTGCGAGCATGGTGCAGATCGGAGGCTAGGCGAAGATGGCCGAAGGCGACTATTTCGAGAGTGCGTCACCTCTGGGTACGGCGGTCCTGCCGGAGAGGGATCATCGCCCCAGGATTTTACCACCCTACCACGTTCTCTTGCTCGACGATGATGACCACACCTACGCCTACGTCATCAAGATGCTACGTGAGCTCTTCGCACTTACCTACGAAGACGCCTATCGCATCTCGACGGAGGTGGACATGCAGGGGCGAGCGGTCGTCGATACGACGACAAAGGAACGTGCTGAATTCAAGCGCGATCAGATCCACGCCTACGGTCGGGACGGTCTTCTCAACCGCAGCGCCGGCAGCATGTCGGCCATCATCGAACCGTCCGTCCCGTTCTAGCGATAGCGTTTCATGCAGACAGCGTCTCTCCGAGCCCCGACCGTGAGGGAGGGGAGGCGCCTGGGTCATCGCCAGGGCCAAATCCAGCTCCCCGTCCCGCAGAGCGTGGGAGTTTTCAACATCCACCAGTCGTCTGGCAAAAAAAAAACGCCGGCGCGGGAAGAAGTCCCGCACCGGCGCGTAGTTGTAAGCATTGCCGCGTGATGCGGCGATCGGCTAGTTGGTCGCGACGCCTTCGCGTCTTCCGATCCACACAACCAAGCCGGCGGCCAGCGCCAGAACCAGCACGATCATTCCCCAGTTCGATACGGTGGGGACGGTCGCGTCCACAACCGCACAGTCGTTGTCGGTCGCGTTGGTCTCACCGGGCGGGCAGCAGCCATCGCCGTCGATGGGAGTAGTTACGCCCGCATCAGCCGGGCAGCCGCCAAAACCGTCGCAGGACTCGGCCACGTCGCAAGCATCCGCCGCCGGGCGACATTCTGTCGCGGCCGACGCGTTGTTGGCCTGGCAACCGCCGCCGCCGTCGCAGGTGTCCGCATCGTCGCAGACAGTGTCAGCCGAGCTGCCGCAGGCGCCGCCGGCTGCGTCGAAGCAGTCGTCGGTGCCTTCGTTGCACGTTGCGTTGCACTCGCCGCCAGCCGCGCACGGGTCGCCCGCGTGGGTGCAGGTGCCGGCACCGTCGCACGTGTCAGCGCCGTTGCAGAACTCGCCGTCGTCACACCCGCCGGTCTCGAAAGCGCATGTCGAACTGCAGCAGTCACCGTCTGCGGTGTTGCCGTCGTCGCAATCCTCGGTGCCTTCAAGGATCCCGTCTCCGCAGACCGCTGCCGGGGGTGGCGGTGCGCCTACGAGCCAACTTCCGTTGGGAAGATCCAGATCAAACTGGACGATCTCGCCGTCCACGGTCGTCGTGAACGAGTTGTTCGCGGCCGAGTTGCCGAAGTTGTCACCGACCGTGATGTCCCAGCCGCCTTCCTTGCGGAACTTGAAGTCGTAGGTGCCTGCAGTTGCGATCGCGACCTGCGCCGAGTACAGCCCGCCGCCCATGTCGGCCAGCATGTCCGCCGGGGCGCCCCAACCGTTGAACGAACCTGCGACGTCCCAGCCGTGCCCAGGATCCTCATAACCGACCCGGTCGTCGGTGGGCAACCAGCCGTCGGGATTGTTGCCGGGGTAAAAGTGAAGCGTGATCTCGCCAGCGGCGTCCACAGCGACTCTTCCGTCGCTGCCCGGCCAAGAGGCGCTCCAGTCAGCGAGCGCGATCTTGTACATGGGCATATCCCCCGCCGTCAGCCCGGTGATGGTGACGCTGAACTGCCCCCCGCCCATGTCGGCCAACTCGGCACTCAAATCCCAGCCGTTGAAATCGCCACGGGCGTAGTAGGGCTGCGCCCATGCACTGGTCGCCGTCATGGCGATGGTAGCTGTTGCCAATGCAACCAATCCGATACTGCGTGTCCTCATTGGATACCCTCCAAGCCTCGTTGAGTAACCGGTGACGCCGTCCACGTAGCGCGGCGGCAGCCTACCACTATTTCTTTCCTGTAACAGAAGCCAGCTGCGCGGTGAGGCCCTACTGGCATCTTGCCCCTCCTATGGAGCAGCCGCCATTATAGCACTTCGTTACCGGTCTGGGGCAAGAATCTTGTGAGAATTCGCTTTTTCTTGCCGGGGGTGAAATCTGCGATGTCCATCAACATCTTGCCCTAACTCGTTATCTGCACTGCCTTAACGCTTGCTCGCCGCTCCGTCAGGGTCAAACGGGAGCGGCGAAATCGCGATCTTGGCACCGCCGGGCGGGCTGTCGGAGTCACGGGCGGGGCGCGAATGAGAGCGATTCGATGCGGACGACTTCCGTGGATTGAACGTTGTCCTTGAGGTCGAGGCGAACCTGGTAAACGGATCCGGTCCACTTGCCCTCGCTGACGCCTTGAAGGTCGATGGCGTAGTCGTGCAAAATGCCGTCGGCTGTCACTTCGAACGACAGGTAGGATCGCTCGACGCTGCTCCAGTCTCGGACGGACGAAAAATGTACGCCGATCTTGGTCGTGTGTTCAGTGGACATGCGGATCTTAAGCATCGGTAAGTCTGCGGCGGCGAGGCTGAGCGGGCGCAATACGATGTAGGGATCCCATATCTTGTGGACGTCCAGACGCAAGCCGTGCTTTGATGAGGTCGGCGGAAGGAGGTCGTTGTGATGCACGACGTCTCGTGCCACGTCGGAAAAGTGGAATTGCACGGGTTGGGTGTCGCGCGATTTCGGCTTGGCGAGCGTCACGTTCAGCCGCTGAGCACTTCCGTCGTCGGGCAGCATGCGAACGAGCCAGGCACCGGATTCCGCGTGGTAGTGGAAATCCCCTGGCGCGGGCGCCGATCGGTTTGCGCAGGGTTTATTACGCGACAGGATGGCAGCATCGTCTCTTGATGCCGGTTTTTCGCAGGTAACGCGTTCGATGCCGTTCGGCAGACCGTGCAGACGAACCAGCGGGGTTCTCTTCGCCGGAACGTAGGAACCCTCGGGAGATGAAATGGTCAGCGCAACTGATTCCGCATCACCGACGCAGCGGAAACTCGTTCGCCGGTACTCGCCGCGCTGATAGGCGAGCGATGCGCCGTCGTCCTCGTAGAGCGTTCCGGTCGACTCGCCGAACGGCCAAATGTCGAGAATGAGCGGTTCCTCCGGCTTGTCCATGGTGCTTTGGACGGGGCTTTGGGTGGGGATGATCGCGCCCGCACGGACGAACATGGGCAGGTTTTGGAGATCCGTATCGATTTTGACCGGTTCTCCCTTCTGGTAGAGCTCGTCGGTGTGCATGTTGAACCAGACGCCCGGCGGGAGCCAGTGGACGAAGTCGCGTGCGCCGACGTGGACGATGGGCATCACGTGAATGTCCGAGCCGAGCATGAAGGCTTGATCGGGTGCCCATTCCCCCGGAAACTCCAGCCAGATCGGCCGCAACATCGGCATCCCCGTTCGGGTGTTTTCTTCGAGCAGGGTGTAGAGGTATGGCATGAGCGCGTAGCGGCGCTCGATCGACTCGCGGGCGATCTGCTCGATTTCGGGACCGTAGGACCACGGCTCTTGATCTGGATTTCCCCAGGCTGTGTGCGTGCGGCAGAAGGGGAACAGGCTGCCCACCTGAATCCACCGCGCATAGAGTTCAGGCGTTGCACCACCGGCGAAGCCGCCGATGTCCGGGCCAACGAAGCCAATGCCCGAAAGTCCCAGATTGAGCACCATTGGAACGCTCATTCTGAGGTGTTCCCACGTGCTGGTGTTGTCCCCGGTCCAGGTGGCGCCGTATCGCTGGCCTCCGGCGTACGTTGCCCGCGTGATGGCCATCGGACGCAGATTCGGCCTCGCCCGCTTCAAGCCGTCCATCGTCGCCCGGACCATCTGCATGCCGTAGATGTTGTGCGCAGCCAGGTGCGACGCGGGTTCACCTTCGTTGTGATGACGCAGGTCGAGCGGTACGGAGTGATTCGGTCCGTCGAAGTCGGCTGGCTCGTTCATGTCATTCCAGATGCCGTCGATGCCGCAGTCAGCCAGAAACGGCGCGTAGAGATCGCCCCACCAGTCGCGCACTTTCGGGTTGGTGTAGTCGGGGAAGACAGCCTTCCCCGGCCAGACGCGCCCGACGTAGGCTTCACCGTCCGGTTTGGTCACCCATGCGTTGATTTTCGTGCCCGCGTCGTAGACGAAGTAGCCTGGCTCGTGCTTGATGGCGGGGTCGATGATGGCCACGGTGCGAAACTTCTGCGCGTGCAGATCGTCGATCAGTTTCTTGGGTTGCGGAAACGACTTCGGGCTCCACGTGAAACAGCGATATCCGTCCATGTAATCGATGTCGAAGTAGAGGACGTCGCAGGGGATCTTCTTCTCACGAAACGTCGTGGCGATTTCCCGCACGCGCGATTCGGGGAAGTAGCTGTACCTGCACTGGTGGTACCCAAGAGACCACAACGGCGGCATCTCCATCCGTCCGGTCAGGTCGGTGTAGCGGTGGATGACTTCCTTGGGGTTGGGCCCGGCGATCACGTAGTAGTTCATTTCCCCGCCCTCCGCGCCGAAGCTGAGGATGTTGCGTTCGGCGTGGTCGAAATCGAATGAGCTACGCCAAGGGTTGTCGAAGAACACGCCGTGATAGCGCCCGTCGCGGGCGGCGATGAAAAACGGGATCGACTTGTAGATCGGATCGCGGCTGGCGCCGTAGCCGTACGCGTCGGTGTTCCACATCGTCCAGGCGCGGCCTCTCTTGTTGAAGGGCCCAGTCTTCTCGCCCAAGCCGTAGATATCAATTCCGTCGTCCAATCGTTGCCACGCACGCACGGCGCGAGCGTCGGAACCAGTGCGGCTACTCTCCTCCCATGCCATTCCTCTGCCGGCGTCGTCGGCGAGAAGGACGTTGCCGTCACGGTCGCGTATTTGCAGTCGACAGGGGGCGAGTTGAACGATGACGGACATTGCGCCGGTCGAGACGACGATCTGATTGGCCTCTTGGGATGCCATCGCGAACTTGCCCTTGGGTGTCATATCAAGCACGGCCCAGGAGAAGTCTCGCCCAAACGTGCCCGTCGGCGCGAGTCGCACGCGGACGACGTGCTCATCGGTCGCCTCGACGCGGACAACAGCTTCACCACATCGAAGCGTCAGCACGGACTCGCCAAGCTCAAACGAACTGACCGCGCCCAGGTGTTTCCATTGCGCGCCGGCGACGTGCGTCTGTATCAGAAACGCGGCCAGCGCGAGAATGAGTGTGGTGCCGGTTTTCAACCGGTGATTCGATCCGTTTAGCATGGGGTGTGGTTCCATTCTCTCCAAAAACTCAATTCGTCCCGCCGAAGAACCACGGGCTGAAGTACGCCCAGTGCGCGAGCACGATGACAACCAGCAGAACGCCCAACGCGAGGTTTGTACCGCTCATCCGCGACTCGATCGCTGCGGCAGAGCCGCGCGCCGCAAAAACGCCTAGGTTGCGCTCCGTCGGCGGAGATGTCAGCAAGCTCACAACGACCAGCAGCACGATCGACACCACGAAGAGCAGGATGGCGACGTGCAGGAAGTTAATCGATGCGTACCAGGCCAGCGGGGGCCAAGTCACCCAGGATGCCTCGGCCTTGAACCCCATCTCCGCCACGAACCGCAACGCACCCAGGCCGAATCCGACGAGCATCGCCGTTAGCGCGCCCGCGCCGTTGGCTCGGCGCCACAGCAATCCCACTAGGAACACTGCTGCGATCGGCGGCGAAATGTACGCCTGCACCGCCTGTAAGTAGAGGAACACTTGGTCGCTCATCATGCCGACGAACGGCAGCCATGCCAGCCCGGCGCCGACAAGCAAGAGGGTGGACACCTGCCCGGCCCGCACCAGCTCTTTCTCGCCTGCGGAAGTTCGGAACTTCTTGTAGAAGTCCATCACCACGAGCGTTGAGCTGCTGTTGAATACCGACGCGAGCGAACTCATCAGCGCTGCGAGCAGAGCTGCAACCACCAGCCCCTTGACCCCCGCCGGCAGTAGGTTGTTGACCAAGGTCGCGTACATGTCGTTCGATGCGGTCTCGGGATATAGGATTCTCCCGGCCACGCCCGGCAGCACCAGGATGAAAACCGGCAGGAGCTTGAGAAAGCCCGCGAAGATCGTGCCAGCCTGTGCGTGTTTGAGGCTCTTGGCGGCCAGCGTTCGTTGCACGATCATTTGATCGGTACACCAATACCAGACGCCCAGGATCGGCGCTCCGAACAAGATGCCCGTCCACGGGAAATCGGGATGGTCGATGCTCTTCCAGAGATTGAAGAACTCGCCATCCACGCCATCCATCACCGCCGATACTCCGCCGACTTTGCTGACGGCTGCGACGGTGAGAAAGATGCCGCCCGCAATCAGAATGAACGCCTGGAACAACTCCGTGTAAATCACTGCCCGCAGTCCGCCGAAAACCGTGTAGGCTCCGGTGGCAACAACCAGGATGATCGCCCCGGTCCACATGTCCCATCCCAAGACGGTTTGCAGAACGAGCGCTCCAGCCCAAAGGGACACGCTGATCTTGGTGAAGATGTAGGCGATGAGCGAGATGCCGGCGAGGTAGGTGCGACAATGCGCGTTGTAGCGCTTTTCCAGAAACTCCGGCATCGTGAACACGCCGGTACGCATGTAGAACGGAACGAAGAGGCCACCCAGCAGTAGCAAGATGAAACACGCCAGCCATTCGTATTGCGCAACCGCCAGCCCGGCGCTGGACCCACTGCCCGCGAGGCCGATGAAGTGCTCTGCCGAAATATTGCTCGCGAACAGGCTCGTCCCGATCGCAAGCCAGCCGACGCTTCTGCTGCTTAGGAAATAGGATTGGCTGCTGTCGAGGCTTCGCTTGCCGGACCAGATGCCAATCCCGGCCACTCCGACGAAGTAGGTGGCCAAAACTGCAATATCGATGTTCGTCATGCTCTATTATCTCCGTCGCTCCAATCGAGTTGGAGCTGTGGCCACAACTTGCGCCATCTGTTCTTGGGTCGCGTCCGCGCGCCAGCCTTCACGACCGCGCGATCCTACCATGATCGGCATGAGCCTGCCACGGGCATCGCTCGTCGAACGAGGCTGAGCGAGGAGGCAGAGTGCTGTTGTCAGCACGCAGACGCGAATCAGCCTTGCACTGATGCTGGTTTTTCGTTAGTCTCGCGAGTGGCACTTCATGTGTCAGAATGGGTGGTTGATTCGCCCATGGAGATCGAGCGGTCCCCCGGCAGAAAGTGTTGCGGGGTGCGGCGGTTTCTTGCGCGAATCCTGCCAGCGAACCGGCGTGCGCACTCGGAAGGGACAATGATGACTGCCAGTCAATCGGCCAATCCGTACGTCCCTATTGTAGGCGGCGCATCTATTGAAGACGGCGACGGCATCGTCCATTCTCACGGCCGCATCGCGGCACACACTCTGCGAGCCAAACCTGCTGACTTGATTTTCAAGGGCCCATCGCGATCGGCGCGCGGGCTGTAACCCTCATTCTCAACGACAGAGGAGGCAAAGAAGTGCTACGCATAACCAGTGTCTTGTTTCTCGTGGCTGCGTCTTCGGTCCCCGCTTCGGCGGCGACGGTGACGATCGAAAAGGTGGCTCGCAGTGTCGGCAACAGCATTTACAGTCGCGATCTCGCGCTGACTGACGCTGTTCCCGGGCGAGCCGATCCGTTTGTGTTCTGGAGTTCCGCCAGCCCGTCGGCCCCAGTGATCAATGACGCGGGCGAAGTTGCCTTTGTGGGGTTCAGTGCCTCGAAATTCGGAGTCAATCAACCCGGCGGGGGTTTCGGTATTTACGTCAAGAGGCCTGGACAACCGCTCGCAGTGCTTGTGGATACGACGATCGACGGAGCGGGCGATCTAACATCGTCCGTGCCCGGACACCCTGGTTCGGTGTTTTTCGGCTACGAGGCGCCACTGCTCAACAACGCGGGTGACATCCTGTTCTTCGGGCGATTCTACGATTCGGTGACCTTCGCGCAGGGCGCTGGGTTCTTTTCGACGACGACGACGGGCGGGCCCATCGTGAAGATCGTCGACACGTTCGACACGCCGGCAGGGCACTCGGCGACATCCCTGTTTGAAAGCTTCACCTTCACCGTCGACGCTCCGTCGACGTTTGGCGCGTCTCTCAATGATTCGGGCCAAGTGGTCTATTGGGGGCAGTTCTGCGATGCGCCTCCGTGTACAAGTCTCGGGCGATTGAACGGAATCTTTGGCACGACGGTCAGTGGCGCGACGCACGTCCTCTTGGCTGACAGTGCAAAGTCGATTTGCCCGAGTGGCGTTCCCTTCGGGCTCTCTTGCGACGGTGCCCTGGATGAAGGCTTCTGGGAAATTCGTCCCGAGATTGCCCTCAGCAGCACGGGTGTCGTAGCGTTTCACGGAAGCATCCGCCAATCGCTGCCGAGCACGTGTTGCAAGGGCACGTACGCGATTCCGGTCACCGGCGGCGTCGCGACGACCGTGGCGTTTCAGTTCGAGACTGCTCCGCCCGCCAGCGTTGGCGCCCCGGCGTCGACGTACCAGGCACGCTTTGACGACAACGACATCAATGGCGCCGGGGACTATCTGTTCCTGCCGCTGCTCAGTGCGCCCTGTTGCCAGCAGAAGTTCGGTCTATTCTCTGGGGACCAGTTCGGCGGACCGCAGGGCAATGTCGTGGACACGCTGGTGGGTAATGGCCTAGCCGTTCCCGGCGAGATCGCGGGCGCGGAGTTCGCGACGTTCGCGATGGCGTCGATGAATGAATCCGGACAGCTTGGATTCTACGGCGTGGTTCGCAACGGCGCGATCGCGAACAACAACGGAATCTACGCAACCGACGTTTCAGGCGGGCCGATCACACTGATCATGGACGGGGCTTCATTGCCGCCCGGCCAGCCCGCCGGCGCGAAAATCACGACGTTCCAAGGGCGCAGCGCTGCGATCGACGATAACGGCAACATGGTGTTTTGGGGCATTGGCGTTCGTCCTGACACCGGTGGTGGACTGGCGTCGCTGTGGGGCATGTACTACTACGATGCGTGTTCCGACGAGGTCCTGCGGATCGTGGACGATACGACGTCCGTCGCCGAACTCGGTCTCGACTTCAACGGGCTTCCCGGCACGCCGAGATTCGGTCTTTTCCAAAGCGGTGAGGCGCGCTCGGGACACTATCGATCGATCAATAACAACGGCGACGTCGCCTTCCTGACCAAGTCCAGCAACTTCGGGTGGGGAATCCACATCGCCCACGTTCAAACCGCGGGCGGCGGCGGGCTGATTGATCTCACGTGCCCGCCAGATTTGGTGGCCACGACCGCGATCGAGTGCGGCGGTGACACAAGTCCGGCAGCCGCTGGTTCTGCCACTGCGGTGGATGGTTGCACCGGGACCGCCATTGCGACAACCTCTACCGACGTGAGTGTGTCAGCCTGTGGAGGTACGGAGACCATCACGCGCACGTGGACTGCTGACTCCGCCAGCTGTGTCCAGTTGATCACCACGGTTGATAGTGTGCTCCCCTCGCTCAGCGTGCCAATGGATGTCACCGTCGGGTGCGGCGATTCCACTGATCCCACGAATACCGGCCAAGCCACCGTCGGCGATGCGTGCGACGTAGCCCCCGGCTTGACGTACACGGACTCGGCGGTCGCGGGAGCCTGTGGACAATCGAATACCATCACGCGAACGTGGACCGCGACCGATGCCTGTGGTAATTCCACATCGCTCGATCAGACGATCACCATAACGGATACGACGGCTCCTGTTCTGACCGTCCCCGCCGATGTTCAGGTTGCGTGCGATGCATCGACGGACGCTTCGCTTACCGGGCAGGCCACTGCGACCGACAACTGTGACCCCGCCCCGACAGTGACGTCTTCGGACGTGGCATCGGCTGGCTCGTGCCCGCAGAACTCGGTGGTCACGCGAACGTGGACCGCGACCGACGCCTGCGGAAATGCATTCTCCGCCGATCAGATCATTACGCTCGCCGACAATACAGCGCCGACGCTGACCGTGCCGGCGGCCGCCACCGTGGAATGCGACGCCGACAGCAGCCCCACCGCGACGGGCGTTGCAACGGCGACGGACACTTGCGACGGCGCGCCATCGGTAACGTCCTCGGACATCACGGCAGCCGGCGCCTGCCCGCAAGCGTCGCAAATCACACGCACGTGGTCAGCGACTGATGCGTGCGCGAACGGCAGCGCAGCCGACCAGTCGGTAAGCGTCGTCGATACGACCGCTCCGGTGATCACGCTGAACGGGGCGGCTGCCATCGTGCTGGCCGGTTGCGTTGGCGAGGCCTACATCGAGCAGGGGGCGAGCGCAACGGACAACTGCGACGTTGCCGCGATTGCGGTCTCGGTCGGAGGCGACGTCGTCAACACAGCCGTTCTCGGTACTTACGTCGTGGCCTACAGCGCTCAGGACGCTTGCGCGAACGCGGCAACCGTGGTCACGCGGACGGTTGATGTGCTGGACACCACTGCTCCTGCGTTCACCAGCCTGCCGGCTGACCTGACGGTCGAATGTGAAGGAGGCTTGGGTGTGCCCGCGACCAACGCGAACATCGTTGCGTTCCTCAACACGGCCGCAGCATCCGACGCGTGTGATCCGATCGTTGGCGTTACTAACGACGCCCCGGCTGACTTTCCGATCGGTGACACAACGGTCACCTGGACCGCGACCGACGCCGCCAACAACACGTTCTCGGCCACGCGCGTCGTGCATGTTGTTGACACCGTATCACCGGTTGTCATCTGCCCGGCCGGTACGACCGCTGCCGCGGATGTTAATTGCCAGGCGACCGTTCTCGACGTTACCGGTGGTGTCGTCGCTTCGGACACCTGTGCGGACGCGCTTGCGCTGACCATCACGCAGGCCCCGCCGGCCGGTTCGTTGCTGGCGCTCGGGACGCACGCCATCACGGTGACTGCAGCCGATCCGAACGGCAACTCCGCCCAATGCACTACCACGCTGACGGTGGCGGATGTCGCCGCTCCCGCGTTGACGGTTCCGGTGGACATCGCGATTGAGTGCGATGCGTCGAGCGATCCGTCTGCCACCGGGCAGGCAACGGCGGGCGATAACTGCGACCCCGCGCCGAGCGTCACCTTCAGCGACTCTGCCACCGCGGGTGTTTGTCCCGATCTGACGGTGCTCGCGCGACAGTGGACCGCCTCCGACGCATCCGGAAACACGTCGATCGGCGACCAGACGATCACGCTGCAAGATACGACCGGACCGTCGGTAGCGTGCCCGGCGGACATCGCCACCTCTGGTGGTTTCGGCGGCACCGTGGTCGCGTTCGAGGCGTCGGCTTCGGATGCGTGTGACCCGAATCCGTCGGTGGCGGCTGTTCCGCCGTCGGGGTCGTTCTTTGCGACGGGTGTCACGCCGGTTTCTGCAACCGCAGCCGACACTTGCGGCAACGCGTCGTCCGCGTGCTCTTTTGATGTGCTGGTCTCGTGCTTCGGCGCGAATCGAGCCAAGATCGGAACCAAGGACGTCGCCTGCCGGGGCATCGAAGAGATCGAGTTCACCAGCATGAATGGTACAGAGGAGTTGATCTCGCTCTTCAAGGCCGAGGAGCATTCCGGTGGCGATGAGGAGGACACTCTTCCGCCTTCGATCGTTGTGGACGACGGTGTCAACGGTCCCGTGACCGTTGACACGAGCTGCGGGACGACAATCTCCGTTGGCGATGTGTTCGGCCCATACACCGTCTCCGATGTCGAAAAGGACTTCGACGACCACGACGACGATCACGGCAACAAAGTCGAACTACGTGGTTCGTTTGTGCCGGCGGTGGCATACGATCTAGCCATCGACGACTTCGTGATTTCCGTCGACGACGGGCAGGGAAACGTGGCCGTGTTCACGATTCCGGCCGGGTCGTTCCAGATCCACGGCAACCCCAGCAAGGGCAAATACAAGTTTGAAGGCACCATCGGTGTCGCGCGCGTTGAAGCCAAGCTCGAGGGTTGCAGTTACAAATTCGAGATCGAGAACGCGCCCAACACAGGCCAGTTGCTCGGGACCACCATGACGATTGGCTTCGCCGTCGGACCGAACGTCGCCGAACAGACATTGATCATGGAGAACAAGGGGAATCACCTCAAGTTCAAGGGTGAACCCAAGGTGAACTGCTGCCCGGATTGCGAAGGGATCGCGTCAATGCAGGTCACCAGCGATCAGGGCGTGCTCGTCTTCGAGCCGGATGCGGGCGACACCGAACTGCCGGCCAACACCGTGGTCGACGACGGCGTCAACGGTGCGGTCACGATCCACACGTCCTGTTCCCAGCCGTTGGCCGTTGGCGATCAGATGGGAGCCTATACGATCTCGGAGGTCATCAGGGTTTACGATCTGGACGACTGATCCGCACCCACGCGGATCGAAGTTGGTAACGATTTGGCGGCGGTGCGGACGACAGTCAGGTTTCCGCGCCGCCGTCTTTTTGCCACTTTCTCGATCGGATCGGCCGCGTACGCGACAGTCGCGCGATGACTCGCCACCTGCGCACTGCGGTCACCAGCTCTTTCCTTGAACGCCGTCGCCCTCGTGCTTGGACTCTATGAAACGGTCTAGATTCGCCGTCGCAAACCTGAAGGGTACGCCGGTTGCGTAATATGTTCGCCTCAAAAAAAAACGGGCTTGTCGATAATCGGCAAGCCCGTGTGCGATGTCCAAACTAAGGCATCCGCTATGCCGGTGGGAGGAAAACGGCAGAACCCTTGCTACCAAGGGGGCGGCTGGTCGGATGTGCAGACCTCCCGTCGAGCGGGCTCGTCTTTACATGTCGAATTCCAGCCTCCTCAATTCGCCATTTCGGTTCAACCCATTTGGCTCCCCGCCGTACACGGCAGAAGCCTCATTGGACATCTAGACTATAGCATCGGCATGGTGGCAGGTGAACCAGAAACTTTTGCAATCTCGCTAAGCAGATTCCATGCCGCAAATCGCGTGAAACAACACGCATTTTCCGTTCCAAACCGGGAGTGCGGAGGTCTTATATTCTCTGGCTTTACACATTGCGAGTACGCTCCCGCGATTGGCTGATCCGGTCCGCTCGACAGCGGCTGATCGGTCGGTCAGGATGTCGGTCGGCGTGGTCCAGACGTGAGAACCAGAAACCCGTGAGGATGAACCCCATGCGACGATTCCCAGCACTTATGGCGATTGTTTCCTGCGCCTGCGCGGCCGTATCGGGCTGCCATGAAAAGAGCGTTCGCCCTGGCGTGAACGACAGTTTTCGCGAACGCGGCGTTGACAAGTGGCTGGGTCGGTTCGAGTCGGAGTCACGAGAGATTTTTCAGCAACGGGAGCGGATCGCGGACGCGGTCGGCGTGAAGCGGGGTGACGACGTCGCGGATGTCGGCGCGGGTACCGGTTTTTTGACGCTGCTTTTCGCTGAACGCGTCGGACCGAGCGGTACGGTTTACGGCGTGGACATCAAGCCCGACTTTTTGGATCTGATCAACCAGCGTGCAGCCGAGAAAGGGCTCACGAATATCGAAACGGTTCTGGGCACGGACGACTCCGTGGGGTTGGCGCCGAATTCCATCGATCTGGCGTTCATCTGCGACACGTATCATCATTTCGAGTTTCCCAAGAGTACGATGGCTTCAATTCGCCGCGCCCTCAGGCCTGGCGGCGGGGTGATTATCATCGACTTTGACCGTGTGCCCGGCGAGAGTCGTCAATGGGTCCTCGACCACGTCCGCGGGGGCAGGGCGGAGACTCGGGCGGAGATGGTCGACTTCGGGTTTGAGTGGGTGGAAGACGTATCCATCGAGGGGTTGAAAGAGAACTTCTTCGCGCGGTTCCGAATAAGCGACGACTGACGCGCGGGACGCTTCGGGCTCGTATTGTATGCTGCTTGTGGAGTCTCGCATCCGGCGTGAAAGATCATGAGCATGCAGCGGTTTTGTAGCCCATCCCGGAGAGCGCAACGCGGGGGTTTCAGTCTGGCCGAGCTGGCGATCATCCTCGCGATTATCGGAATGCTCTCCAGCATCGCGGTCCCGCGGTTCGCGAATTCCATAACTCGACATCGTCTCGGCGCGACCGCCAGACGGGTCGTCGCGGACCTCGCCTTGGCGCGTCAGCAGGCCATTCGCACGAGTGCCGCGCAAGAGGTTGCGTTTGCTGTTGTCCAGGATAAGTACACGCTGGTCGGGATGAAGCACCTCGACGACCCGACCAGGACGTATGACGTCATTTTATCGGATGACCCGTATCGCGCGAAAATCGCCGCGGCCAACTTCGGCGGGGACG
>JAJDDU010000290.1 GCA_029260155.1 Phycisphaerae bacterium
ACAATCCGATCCACGCGAAAGGCCATTAGGTGGTGCGCCACTGTTGTGTTCGCACTCGCAGGATGCGCCCCCAAGCAGCCCGTGGAGAGCCTCCCGCAACGACCAGACGTTCGACCGGCGAGCGCGACGGAAACCGGCGAAGTGCTCGAACTCGACGCCTCCCAGATCGAGCCCATGTACACCGAGCTGGTCGCCATCGACTTACCCACGGTGATTCGCGTGGCCACGGCGGACAACTTTGACATTCGCCGCGCACGCCTGTCCGTCGTCGCATCCAAAGGGCGCCTCGAAAGCGCAGTCGGTGCAGCCTTCCCCGCTTTCGTTCCGACCGCCTTGTTCAATCACGTCGAAGGCAATGTGCGCGCCACCCAAGGCAACCTCGTCGGCGTCGGGTTCAACACGTTTCAGGCATCGCTGGCCATACAATGGGTCATCAACCCAGGGCGCGTGATCAACGACATCATCGCCGCAAAAAAGCGCCTCGCGGCGTCGGAGCATCAGGAACGCGCCGTGGTCCTCGACACGCTTCGACAGGCTGTCATCCAGTTCTACGACCTTGTGCTCGCTCAAGCGCGCACATCCGCCGTGCACAGAAGTGTCACCGAGGCCACCGAGCTGGCGCGCATCACAGAATTGCGGATCAACAGCGGTGTCGGCATTGCTGCCGACGCCCTGCGCGCCCAAGCCCGCCTTGCTGAACGCCGCCAAGACCTCGTTCTCGCAATGCAGGGGTTTTTCAACGCTTCGGTCGCACTCTCTCTCACCCTGCACCTCGACGCATCTGTCACTTTGGCGCCCAGTATTGATCGCCTGCCCGCCACCCATCTGGTCCGCGAAGGACTCTCGATCGAGGAGTTGTTGGACATGGCGGTCACCTACAGGCCCGATCTCGAAAGCGTCCGGTTGCTCGTCGAAGCCGTGGCAGCCGACAAGGGTGCAACGTGGTGGGGTACGTTCGGCCCCCAGTTCGCCGTGGGATATGAATTTGGAGGCATCGGGGGAAACGCCAACAACATCAGGCCGGTCCGCAACGGTCGGGGGCTCGACGATCAGACGTTTGCGTTCCGCGACAACCAGCGTGCAACTGCTTCAGGGGGTTGGCGGATCAGTTTTGCCGCGTTCGGTGATCTCAAGACTGCAGACGCTAGAAGCCAGCAGGCAGCCATCGAGGCCGAGAGGCAGCTTGACCGCGTTCGTGCGGATGTCGTCCGCGCCGCCCAAGCCAGTAGGGCCCATCATGAACTCGTGGGGCTTGCGCGGCATCAGGTTGAAGCCGCGACGGAAGCGCTGCGCCTCGCCGAGGCAAATCTCCAGGCGGGCACCATGACCACGCTCGACGTGCTTCAAGCCCAGGACGCCGCGACCCAGGCGCGACTCCGCCACGCAGAGTCCGTGGTCCATTACAACCAATCACAGGTGGACCTGATCGCCGCCCTCGGAATGATCGATGAGGACGCGCTGCTCGGCGTAAACCGCCACGGTGCCGAAACGCAACCCGACGCAGGAAACGGGTAGGCTGATCGCTACACGTGGGATGCGACCCGCGTCAACGGACTGCCATTAACCACCATCGACACGCGGTTGCGACCCGCCTTCTTGGCGATGTACAACTGGGCGTCCGCTGCTCTGATAATGGGCACCTCGTCGGCGTCCCGCACGTCCGTGATTAACGCGACGCCGATACTAAGCGTAACCGACAACTCGCGCCCTTCCCACGGAACCTTCGTATCTTCAACCGCTTGCCGCAGGCGATCCGCTAGAATTCGCGCCCCCTCCAGCGACGCGTCCGGGCCGATGACCGCAAACTCCTCCCCACCGTATCGAGCGACGTAGTCGACCTTGCGCACGTTCGCGTCCAGCACACGCGCCACAGTTTGCAATACGCGGTCGCCCGCCTGATGGCCGTGCGTGTCGTTGAACACCTTGAACCTGTCGACATCCATCATCATCATCGCCAGCGGCGTGCCCGAACGCAACGAACGCTGAAGTTCCAGCGAAAAGCGCGAATCGAACGCCGCACGGTTACCGATCCCCGTTAACGCGTCCGTCGTCGCCCGTCGCATCAGGTCTTCCTGCTGCTGCGCCATCGTCCTGTTTTCGACGTGCATTGCGAGGCTCAGCTCTGCGATCCGCTCGCGCACCTCGGCTTGAATATCCTCCGGATCGCGTGTCTTGCCCGGCGGAATGTCGAACGCCACGCGAGCGCTCTCGATGTCACGTGCGATCTCGCCGAGCAACTCGGCACAACGAGCGTCATCGATGCCCAAATGCTCCTTCGCCAGAGCGACAAACACCTGCGAATCGGGCTGCTCGGTTTTCGTGTCCGGGCAGATGATCTCCGCAGCCGCTTCCCCCACACACAGGAGCTTGGCCAGCGGGAGGATGGCTTGTCCATCGGCACACGCGTGGAAGGACTCGACCGCCGCGCACAGCGCATCGGGGATCCGCCATGAACGCAGCAGTTGCGCACCGATGCGGGGATAGGATTCGCCCAGCTGTTTGCGTTCCAGTCGATCAAGATCGCGCGGAATCTGCTGTGCGTCCGCCAAGACGTTCGCGTACTCATCCGGAACGCCTGTTGCGAGCACGGTACGCCCGATCTGACTCAGCAGCCCGGCCATGAAGGCATCCTGCGCCTGGGCGGTTTTCGAAGCGGTGGCGAGCACGCGCGCTGCTACCCCGCATCCGACCGACTGTATGCCGAACTGCCGTTGATCGAATCCGGTGCATTTGGACGCCTTGTCGTTTCCGAGAATCGCAAACGACAGTGCCATCATCTTGACACCCCGCACACCGACCAACGTCACCGCTTGCTGTAGCGACGTGACCTCACGCGGAATGCCGGCAATAGGAGAGTTTGCGAACCGAAGAATCTTGGCGGCCATCGCGGGATCCTGAGCGAGGGTGTCCGCGATTTGGTTCGCGGACACGTCATCGCGGCGCGTCATCTCCAGTAGTTTCAGAACGACACCCGGTGGTGTGGGAAGCCGCCCCGCAGCATTGATACGATCAAAAAGTCTATCCGACATGCCCTTCTCCCTGCATGCTATGCCCAAGCGCGCCCCATCGAGGCGGCTTCGACGATGCAACCATGCACCACCGCCGCAGTCCGGTCGGCCGTCCGCCCAATCGACGCCGCGACATGCGACCGATGGGGCATCCACACTACATCGGACAACCATCGAAGGGGCTAAATCATCGGTTGGTTTTGCCCGCGACGACCGTGCTCGCTATCGCGAGACGGGGGTCTTGGGTATCGGACATTCCTGACGTCGTAATCAGGGGTACATCGTCCCCAGCATGCGAGGATATGCCGCTGTCTCGCGAATATGCTTGAGTCCGCAAATCCATGCCACCGTTCGTTCGACGCCAAGGCCAAAGCCACCGTGCGGGACCGAACCGTAGCGACGCAAATCGAGGTACCACTCGAAGTTCTCGACGGGCAGGTTATGTGCCTTGATTCGCTCGAGCAGGATGTCGTGATCCTCCTCACGCATCGACCCGCCGATAATCTCGCCGTAACCCTCCGGCGCCAGCAAGTCGAAATTCTCGACGAGTTTTCGATTGCTGCGATCGACGCGCATGTAGAAGGCTTTAACGTCACTCGGATAGTGCGTCACAAATACCGGCCTCTCGTGCAGCCGCGAGATGATCGTCTCATCCGACCCGCCCAAGTCCGTGCCCCATTGGAAGTCCGCCGCGAGCTTCATGTGCGCGGGGATATTCGCAATCTGCTCGTTCAATTCCGCCTGCTCTTCGTGCGCGGCCTGCAACTCCTGCGCGGCTTTTTCCTGCTGCCAGGCCTTCTTCGCGGACGCCTTCGTCTCTTCGAGCTCCTTGATCTTCCCGTCGATCTCCTTGACCCGCTCGCTCTTGGTCTGAAGGTCATTCTCAAGCAACGCCATCGCCTCAGGGCCGTGGAGAATATCAACGACTTCCGCGTAAGTTAGACGGACGAATGGCTTAGCGATTTTCTCAAGTGACGCGGTTTCCCGCCCCAACGACTCCAGATCGGCGCGATGGTCTGTCAAAACGCGTTGCGCGATAGCACAGACGAAGTCTTCCGCAAGTTCCAGAACATCCCCGAGGCCGCAGAACGCCATCTCCGGCTCGACCATCCAGAACTCCGTCAGATGGCGACGCGTCTTGGATTTCTCCGCCCGAAATGTCGGACCAAAGCAGTACACCTTGTCGTGCGCCATGCACGCAGCCTCGACGTACAGCTGCCCCGTTTGAGCGAGGTACACCTGCTCGCCGAAATAGTCCACCTCGAACAGCGTCGATGCCCCTTCGCCAATGGCCGGCGCGAATATCGGTGTATCGATAAGCAAGAATCCGTGATCGTTGAAGAACCGCCGGATGGCGTCCACGATCGTCGCACGGATGTTAAGAATCGTGTGTTGACGCTGCGACCGGAACCACAGGTGCCGGTGCTTCATTAGGAATTCAACACCATGTGGCTTCGGCGTGATCGGGTAGTCACTGGACGTGCCAACAACTCGGAATTCGGTAATCTCGCGCAGCTCCACACCACCGACAGCGCGCTCGTCAGCATGGGCCACACCAGTGATCTCGATCGACGTCTCCTGTGCTACCTTCTTGGCCTCATCGAAGAAGGTGGCCGTCGCATCGCCCTTTTCGAGAACGCATTGGCACAATCCTCTGCCGTCCCGAAGCGTGATGAATGCCACTTTCCCGCTCGAGCGGGCCTTGTACACCCAACCACAAAGCTTGACGGACTGCCCCACGCGACCACTCAGGTCGCAAACATGCGTACGTTCATTTGTGCTCATGCGGCTGTATATAAAGCCCGAAAGCGCACACCGCAATAGCGCCCAGAACCCGCCCCGCCCGTCCCGTTTTGAGTGACGCGGTCTGACGCACCAGGCCGTGGATCACTGCCGTTGCGCTACGGCTGTGTGTGATTCATGCCCCGCCCCGCCCACAACGGGACAATCGCCTGGCGGAAACGCGCCAAGTCGAACGCCGTCGTCTCTCCATCGCGGTCGACGTCGACCAACATGTTCGCTGTCAGGCACGCAGGCGCGAAGGCGTTGCTCATGATGCGACGGAGTCTCAGCAGGTCTAGCGGCTCTATCACACCGTTCTGATCAACGTCCCCTGGAAGGAAACCCACGTCGATTCGATCCGGCTCCAAGGCCCCCGCCCCCAGGTCGCCCGCATCCAGAATCACGTTGCCGCAAGCATCCTCAACATGGGCGATGATCGTCGTCCACTCCTGCGGTGAAATGAAACGCGCAAGCTCTACACGCACGCGGGTCGCGTCCTCCGGATCGCGCAGGATCGCCGTGACACCGTTCGCCGCCGCGTCACCCGTCTCCGCCACCGTGAAAGCAGCCGTTGTGAGAACACCTGCACCGCTGCCCACGTCGAACACCGGTTCGGAAAAGACAATCGTCATCGCCGTAAGCCCCATCTGCACATTGGCCCCGTCAAACGACGAGCGTCGCGGATCAACGTACCCGCTCGTCACAGCAACCTGCTCGAACGGAAACGACTGTCCTGCCCCCCCGAGGCACATGCGAATGTGGTCGATCTGCGGCGGAGCGGAATCAAACGCACATTCGCACTCATCGAGCACTCCATTGTTGTCGCTGTCTTCCGATGTTCCTGCAGTCAGGTCACATGCATCGGGAATCACGTTCTCATTGCAGTCAGCCGACGCTCCGTCGCTAATCTCCTGAAAGTCGGCCAAGCCGTTCACGTTGCAATCAGTCGGAAACTCATCCATGCCCATATCGACACGTCCACCCAAAACGCGCGGCTCTCCATCCAAGTCCGTGTCCGCCGCAGCCGTCAATCCCGGATGTCCACTGTCCACACCT
>JAJDDU010000030.1 GCA_029260155.1 Phycisphaerae bacterium
GTCTGGCGACGGCGTTGGGACGACCGGAGTTGGCAGGCATGGTGATCGGTGGCGCGAGACTTTCGATGTCCGCCTACTGGATTGGTGGCACGAGGGTGCAGTTGGACACGAAAGATGGATCACCTCCCGAGGTCGCAGCCACAGGCTGCGACATGACCTTTTGCCAGATGTACCAACTGGCACAGTACGGCCGGGAAGGATCTGTCGTCGGGTTGGCTTTTGCGACCACGTCGTGGAACGCCGGCGATCTGGACTGCATATGGTTGAACAACCCGGACGAGGAGCATCCCTACATTGTGATGAACCTCTTCAGGGAGAAGGACGACCGTTTCGAGCAGATCGGCCAATCGTGGATCAAGCACGGATTCTTCGCGCTGGGGAACTCGCAGTGCGGCGGGAGCTGCACGTTTGAGCCTGGACACTCCGCAGGCGACTGGCTGGGTCAGAACTGCACCGATACGTACGGTTCATCGCTCAATGCGTCGCAGAGCGGCATGGGGCCGCGTTACGAAGTTGACCCGTGGACCGGGAGCTGGCTATATCCAGGGTCACACAGTGCCAGTGGAGGTCATAGCCACGACAACATTCAACACCGCATGCAGGTCCATGATGACGATCTGGATCCGGCGATGAACGCCGGGGCGAACTACTACATCGAGGGTTACTACGTGATGCTCGACGACGTCAACGTCCTCAACAGTGCCGCGTGGCATCCGGTGGGGGTGTCGTCGGGGTCGCCGGGTGGATCATGGTCGTTCAGCGATCCCGGATCCAGCGTCATACCGACAGCCGGGTTTGCGATCGATGCTTGGGCCGGGAGTACAAAGATCACGCTCGCCGAGGAGGTTCCGCCAGTCGAGTTTGTGTCGCCTGACGGGCGATGCCAGCTGTCGGCTAAGACCACGGATATGGGTGGGGGCAACTGGCACTATGAGTACGCTCTGCTCAACGTCGACATGGATCGCCAGGTGGGGTCGCTCAGCGTTCCCATCCCGAGCGGGACGAGCGTCACCAACCTTGGTTTTCATGCGGTGCAGCACCACAACGAACCGTTCAACACGAAGGCCGGCGACGCGGTTGCGATCGACAATGCGCCGTGGACATCGAGCGTGACGGCCACCGACGTCTCGTGGTCGACGACGACGAACCCTCTCCGCTGGGGAACGCTGTACAATTTCCGATTCGACGCCGACGCGGCACCGGACACCGTGGCCGTCACGCTCGGGATGTTCCGATCGGGGACACCCGGCTCACTCGACGGAATGATCGTCGGTCCGTTCGGCCCGCCGCCGGTCTGTGGGGACGGCGTCACCGAGGGTTACGAGGAGTGCGATGACTTCAACACTGTCGACGGCGACGGATGTAGCGCGCTCTGCATTTACGAGGGAGCTTGCTGCGACACAGACGGCACCTGCACGTCGGTGATCGAAGAGAACTGCGTCGCGGCGAACGAGAACTACAACGGCGACACCACGTGGTGCGCCGTTGTGCTCTGCCCGGTGTGCGGTGATTTGAGCGTGCAGGCGCCCGAAGAGTGTGATCCGCCGGGGCCGACTTGTGACGCGAACTGCCGGATCATCCATGCCTGCGGCGACGGTTTTGTTGGGGGTGCCGAGGAATGTGATGGTGACGGCGCCGGGACAGGCGGTGAGACCGCGACCTGCGATCTCGACTGTACAAACGCATGGTGCGGTGACGGCACGATCAACGCGACGGCCGGCGAGACCTGTGACGGTGACGGTGCCGGGACGGGTGGCGAAACCGCTGCGTGCGATCTGAATTGCACGCCTGCGGTTTGTGGCGACGGCACGCTCAACGTGACCGCCGGCGAGGAGTGTGACGACAACAACACAACGCCGGGTGACGGCTGTGATGCCACCTGCCACACAGAATCGAACGACGCCTGTGAAGATGCGGCGGTCATCAACGACGGAGCAACGGAATTCAGCACGGTGGGCGCGATCACGGACGGGGTGAGCCACGGAGCAGCTTGCCCTCCCGGTAGCGGGCAGACGTTCGCAGACATCTGGTATCGCTATGAAGCTCAGTGCAGCGGGAACCTGACGGTCAGTACGTGCGACAACGCGGACTACGATACGGACTTGGTGATTTACGATTCATGTGCGTGCATTCCCGGTGAAGCGGAACGTCTTGGGTGCAACGAGGACGGTGTCGGTTGTTTGGACTATTCATCCGAGCTGACCGTTCCCGTGACGACGGGCAACTGCTACCTGATTCGCGTGGGCGGATGGGACTCTATAGGCGACAATGGAACGGGCACGCTGACCTTGACCAACGACGGCGCCCCGTGCGCCGCGTGCGGCAACGGCGCTGTGGACTCCGGTGAGGAATGTGACGACGGCAACACGGCGCCCAACGACGGGTGTGACGGGAATTGCCTGATCGAAGGGGACGCGTATCGCGGCGGGCGGTTGTGGGATAAGTGGTGGGCGGAGAACGGCGCGGCTGCGCCGATCGGCGATCACCCGCTCTACCCGCCAGCGGGGCAACAGTCGGGTAGCTCGACTTACCGTTGCAAGGAATGCCACGGGTGGGACTACAAGGGTGTGGGCGGGGCTTACGGGTCCGGCAGCCACTACACCGGCATTGCGGGCGTGTTTGGCTCAGCGATGACGTTCGCGGAGACGTTCGATGTGATCAAACTTGCGGCCGTGCCCGACGGGCACGATTTCGCGAGCTACGGTCTGAGTGACAACGACATACTGGACTTGGCGTCGTTCCTGCAGGCGCTGGTGATCGACACGGACACGTACATCGATGTCGCGGGGCAGTTCATCGGCGACCCTGTGCAGGGCGGAATCAACTACACCACGACCCCGCCGGGCCTCGTGGACTGCAGCCTCTGCCACGGCGCTGACGGAGCGAGCATCAACTTCGGCACACCAAGCGACCCCGTATGGATTGGCACGATCGCACACTACAACCCCTGGGAACTGCTGCACAAAGTGCGTCTCGGTCAGCCTGGAGAGCCGGCGATGACGCATTGGTCCGAAGACGGCGGAACGAACCAGGGGGCAGCCGACCTTGGACGGCTTGCCCAACTCAGTTTTGCGATCGATTGCTTTGATGCGTCGCACTGCGTCGACGCGAATCTCTGCAGCGTCGATTCGTGTGGCGGCCAGTTCTGCGAATACTCACCGATGAGCTGCTCCGGTTCGAGCACCGCTTGCGCCTTCGGCGAGTGCGACCCGGCGGACGGTAGCTGCGTTGCGAACCCGTCGGGATTCGCCGGTTTGGAGTGCCGGGCGTCGGCGGGAGATTGCGACATCGCGGAGGCCTGTGATGGCATAAACCCGGCTTGTCCTGATGATGCGTTGGTCGCGAGCAGCACTGTGTGTCGACCTGCCGTAGGCGGTTGCGATGTGGCGGACGTCTGTGACGGCATCGCGCCGGTCTGTCCCGACCTACTGCATCCCATCGCCACGGTCTGTCGAACAGCCGGTGGGGCATGCGACGTCCAGGAAGCATGCGACGGCATTTCAGCGGCCTGCCCGGACGATGTGCTCGTTTCCAACGGGACCGTATGCCGGTCTGCGGCGGGCAGTTGCGACGTCCAAGAAGCCTGCGACGGCATCGCGCCGACGTGCCCCGACGATACGCTGCTTTCCGCGGATACCGTATGCCGACTCGCCGCCAACGAATGCGATCTGGAAGACGTCTGCGACGGCGCGAGTCCCGCCTGTCCCGATGAATGCCAACCAGCCACAGCCCTGTGTGACAACGGCGGCGGATCGGCGAGCGGGGAATGTGACGGTAGCTGTGTTTGCATCGGATCTGTGCAGATGTGCCCGAGCGGCACTGCCGCAGAGTGCGCCGACCTCGATGGAGGCGGCGTTACCGACGACGTCTGCACGTGGTGGGAGTGCGTCGGCGGAGCGTGCGTGGCCACCAATCTGGCCAAGCCGTCTGACATGGGGCAGGCGTTGGGTGCCTGCCCCCCGGATGACTTCTGCAACTTGGCGGACGCACTGCATGCGTTGACCTGTTTCGCGGGCACGAACACCTGCGACGCAATCAACATCGATGCGGGTCAAGCGCTCGGCGATTGTGCGCCTGACGGCTTCTGTAACTTGGCTGACGCGCTGCATGCGTTGACCTGCTTTGCGGGCACGAACACGTGTGCGTGTGGTCCGGCTCCGGATGGTGCGAACGGTTCGACCGTTGGCGGTACCACGGGTCTGCATGCGGTGGCCGACGCTCGGTCGATTCAGGCTGGCAGCGAGGTGCAGGTCCGCATGTTCGTGGATCAGCCTCTCGACGCTTTGCTCGGTTACCAGTTGACGGCCGTCGTAAGTGGCGGGCGAAACGGGTCGCTGGACCTGATGGAGATTGCCGTCGAGTCCCGTCGCGATGCGGTCTACACCGGTGCGGCCAATCCGTTCTCTGCGTTCAATGTTGAGAACCGTCAGATGCTGGCCGGGAACTTCGAGGGTCCGGTGTCGACGAATGCCAACGGCTACCTGGCCACCTTCACGTACCGTGCGTCGGACGACGCAGTGGGTGCGTTTGTCGTTGACGTTGTTCGCGACGACCTGACGCAGACGCTGATGGTCGGTGCCGAGCAGAGTGAGGAAATCGTGGTGTCGGGCAGCAGCCCGGCGGTGATTGTGGTGACGGAGGGATCGGCAAGGAGTGTGCGGTAGTGCGGTTTCTCCCCGCCCCGCGCAGAAGGGGCGGGGGACGCGATGTGCGTTTGCGGGTACAATCTTCGGAGCATGAGAGTACGAAAGTCGACGAGCGTTGCCCTCCTTGCGTGCGTGTTAGCGCCACTGATGGCCGCGCGCGCCGGCGATGTCCCGGACTGGCGCGATCGAACCTCTGAAGCAGTCGATCGCGGGCTTGGGTTTCTTGCGTCCACGCAGCAACCGGATGGTGGGTGGAAGGGCAGGGCGAGCAGCGACCCGGCCATCACGGCGCTGTGTGCCAAGTGCTTCATCCAGCATCCCGAGTACGGCCCGGATCATCCAATCTCGAAGCGGGCCATCGGATTCATCCTGCGGTTCGTTCAGCCCGACGGCGGGATCTACGTCCCAGATCAAGGCTTGCGTAACTATGGTACGAGTGTCGCGCTCATGACACTGTCGGCCACGCGAGACGCCGTGCATGCCAAGACCATCGCTCGGGCGCAGGCGTTCCTGAAGAAGGGTCAATGGGACGAGCAGGAGAGCATCGACCCGAAGAATCAATGGTACGGCGGTGCGGGCTATGGGAAGCACAAGCGCCCGGACCTGTCCAACACGCAGATGATGCTCGAAGCCCTGAAGCAAAGCGGCTTGCCGGAAGACGACCCGGTCTATCGCAAGGCACTGGTGTTCATCACGCGATCGCAGATGTCGGGCGAATCAAACGACCTCGCTTTCGCGCGCGGGTCAGCCGACGGCGGATTCATCTACACGCCGGCAAACGGTGGCGAGAGCAAAGCCGGCAGCATCACGGTCAACGGGCAGCGGCAACTGCGAAGCTACGGCTCGATGACTTACGCGGGCTTCAAGAGCTTGCTGTACGCGGGTTTGTCGCGGGACGACCCGCGGGTCAAGGCGGCGTACGAGTGGATTCGCAGGCATTACACGATCGACGCCAATCCCAACATGCCCGGCGCCCAGTCCCGCGAGGGGTTGTACTACTATTATCACGTGTTCGCGCGGGCACTGGATGCCTGGAACGAGGACGTCATTACGGATGCGGCGGGACGCGAGCACCAATGGCGACGGGAACTGTGCACAGCGTTGTTAAACCGGCAGCGCCGTGATGGCAGCTGGGTAAACGAGGAAGACCGCTGGTACGAGGGGAACCCACACGTCGTGACGGCGTACGCAGTTCTGGCCATCCAGACCGCCGGCCGATAAGAGATGGGGATGAAAGTCTGTTGCTCCTGCGCATAATAGACGGGTAGGTTCATTTTCCCATCTAAGAGGAGCAACAGACATGGAGAGTTTACCGATTTTCGTAGGTTTGGACTACCACCAGAATGGTGTTCAAGTGTGCAT
>JAJDDU010000291.1 GCA_029260155.1 Phycisphaerae bacterium
AACACCCGATTAGCCTACGGAGAGCCGATGTCCTTGTCTTTCAAGGGGTTAGGTCAGTAACTTTTTGGGAGGAGAACCTCTTTTTCTGCAAGGCACCCTCGCCTCACGCGACCAACTCATCGGGCGAGCGTCGGGCATCTCATGCTTCGACGAACGGCCAGCGGCAGACTAAGCTGTCCGCCATGCCCTTGTGAGAGACGCGACTCAACGGCGTCAATCGAGTTTGTGGGACGAAACCGTGGATTCACGGAGAAGGGACAGTGTTATGCGAATCATCAGTACCGAGGTTGTTCTTGCCTGTGTTGTGACCACTTTGGTGCCCGTCAGCGCTCTTGCCCACCCCGCAGTGGTAGCCGGGTTCACGGCAGCGGCGGCTCCGACCATGGAACCGTCGCCGATTTGGGAAAACGTCGTGTCGGTTGCAGGCCAGTTTGAAGGGGCCGACGATATGGTCGTCGATGCGGACGGCTATGCCGTCGTCGTGGGCAATCTTCCGATCGAACGGGACTTCTACGTGGTCCGCTTCAGTCCAAGCGGATCGCTACTCTGGAGCCGGATCATCGGCGGAACCGGGTTGGACAATGCAAGCGGCGTGACCGTGGACGCAGCCGGCGATGTCTACCTGGTCGGGCGTTCGCTGTCCGACGACTTTCCCACGGTTCTCCCGTATCAAAGCAGCAAGAACGGGCCATCGGACGCGATCCTCATGAAACTCGCCGCTGAGGACGGCAGCACCCTATTCTCCACGTACTTCGGCGGCTCTCGCGCCGAATGGGGATTCGACGTCGAACTCGGATCTGACGGGAGCATCTACATCACGGGCCAAACCGATTCGCTCGACCTCGAAACCGAAAATGCCGTTCAGGATGGACTGACGCTCACTCAGTGCTTCTGCGATGACGCATTCGTCACGCGATTTTCGCCACAGGCTGACGCGGTGCTGTTCAGTACCTACTTGGGTGGCGCGTTCGACGACCAAGCTAGCGAAATCGAAGTTGACGCGGTCGGAAACATCTACTTCGCCGGACGAACGCGCTCCGACGACTTCCCGACGCTAAATGCGGTTCAACCCGTGATGGCCGGCGGGGATTACGACGCGTTCGTGGCGAGCATCACGGCCGACTACGTGCTCGGCTACAGCACGTTTCTCGGCGGGGAGGATTGGGAACTGCTCCAGGGAATGGACGCCGACGATGCGGGCAATGTCACGCTTGTCGGAAGCACGCAGTCCATCTACTACCCGACGACGCCCGGTGCGTTTCAGGAGCAGTTCTTTGGCGGGATCAACGCGTGCGAGGTGCCGTTCGGCACCGATCACAACTGTTTCGATATGTTCGCCACGAGGATGACGCCCGACGGCTTCTTGGCCTACAGCACGTTCATCGGCGGGAGCCAGGTCGACGAGCCAAGAAACGTCGCCGTCGACCACGCAGGCCGGGCCCATGTGGTCGGGTACACGTACTCCAACGACTTTCCGCTGGAAGCGCCGTTTGGCACCGTGGTCGCCATGCGGCTTAACTCGGACGGAAGCGATATCGACTACCTGATCAGCCATGATTCGCCCAACGTGAACAGTGGATCGGCGATCGCCGTACACCGCAACAACGTCTTCATCGCTGCTTCGTCCGGCACGATCAACGGCAATCAGGTTACGTACGATACATACGTCGCCAAGTACGGCTATCCGTCGCGCTCAGCGGTACGCAGGCTGAACTCCGATACGCCGTGACGAAGTCAGCGGGCGCGGTTTTGATCAATCTGGCGCGTCGGCGTCAAGCAGTTCGAAGAACTTGCCCGTGGCGGTGCATAGCTCGGCGACGTTGAAGCCGACGACGAGTGTTAGACGCGAGATCTCCCGCTGCTGCTGCCAATACGTTTCGCGACGCTTGAGCAGGTCGTCGATGTTGAGCGTGCCCGCGAAAAACTCGCGCACGCCGCTGTCATAGTCCTCGATGAATCGCGGCAGATTGGCGGTCAACTCGTCGCGACTCGCCCCCAAAGTGTCGATGCGCACCAGCGGTTCGAGCGTGTCCACGAAGATCGTGTTCTCACGCGCCGCGATGGCTTCATTGAAACGCAGAATGCGGGCCTGCGCCTGGCGGGCGAGGCTGGTCGTTACGCGCGGGTCGACGTGGCTTACGTCCAACCCGACGTTGACCTCCCAGTCGCTCGCACGGTCGTCGTTTCCCCGACCCTCAAGATCCGATCGGCCGTCCAGCAGAAGGGCGATATCCCATTGGCCCCGTCGCGCCAGATCGAGTTGCACCTCCGCGTTACGCACTTCGTTGCCCAGCGTGAGAATCTCCGGATCAGTTGAAATGCTCAGCCGGAACAACTCCTCGTGCGTCGCGCCCACGAAAGGGTTGAAGGGCTCGTCTGCCAAGTCGACCTGCGCGTACAATGCGATTCCGCAGGAAGCCTTCAACCGCGCCACGTCGATCTGGTGTCGACCCGTGACATTGCGCAGTTGAGCCTCGACTTTGGTGATCTCAGCCTCGATGCGCCGCGTGTCCGACGTCACGTCGCGATCAGCCACCCCCGCGATGCGTGACGCAACTGACTCCAGATCGCGCAGCCAGCGTGAGGCGTCGTCCTTCGCCTGCGCCAAGTCTATTACGACGTAGTACGCGAACATGGCCCGCTCAAGCCGGTTGCGCACCTCTTGAATGTACGCGAGCTGCGCGTCGTTTAACTCGTTGCGCCGGAAGATTTCCTCACTGGTGCGTTCGAGCTTCTCCCGCGATGCCCACAGCGGATAACGCAGGTCAGCCGAGACGAAGGGTTGATCGCCCTGACCCGCATCCGTGACGTCCGTGGCGTACCCCATCCCGACGTTCAGCTCCGTCGTATCGAAGAAGCGCTTCTCGACGCCGACCTCAACGGTGTGACGCCGATTGCGATATGTCTCGTCGTCAGTGCGCGTTTCGCTCGACCGGTTTGACGAACGGAATGTGGGCGTTAGCGAATCCCGCGACACAACGAAAAAGTCGTAACGCGCCTCCTCCGACTTGAAACGCTGATAGCTGGATTTGATGTCCGGCTGAAGACCGAAGGCGATCGGAATCACCGAGCGCGCCGAAAGCGTATACCGATCGCGCTCCCGCGCGCGCGACAATCGCTCGACGGCCGGCGTACTTCGCGCGACCACCGGCACCGGCAGATGGATCGCCTTTCCCATTCGCTCAGATGGCAGCGGCCCCGCGCACCCACCTACAAGAACTACCCAGAACACGCGCCGCAGCGCGCCTATCGCTGTCATACCGCCCCTTTTCAAGGAATTCCGACTCGCTCGCCGGCACGACGTTACACGACGCAGCGACGACTGAACAGCCAGGCGGGTTGCACCGCGTGACCGCGGCCATGACGCATCTTTGACGCCATCCCGCGTGCGACGACAATGCCATCATGCCCGCCGACCCGAACAAGCTTCGCATCACGCAGCGGTCCGAGGAAGATGTCGCCGCCGAGAGTCGGGATCGCAATTTGATTCGCGGGCTACTCAGCGGCGACGGCGACTATCTGCGAGAGCTCATGGGTCATTACGACGCGCTCGTGCGTTACGCGATTTTCCACGCGTGCAGAGCTGAGTGCGCCCGCGATCCGTCGTTCCTGGACGCCCGCGCGGGCGAAACCTGGTCGGGGTTCGTCGAATCCGTCCGGCGTCGCCGTGCCGGTCCTGATCGAACGCTAAAGGCATACTTGACAACGATCGCACGCAACAAGTGCGCCGACCACCTCAGAAAGTCCGTAAGGGAACCGACCGCCGGTGGGACTGAGACAGAGGTTGACACTCTCGCCGCCACCTCCGAATCGGACCCGCTGGCTGCCATGATCGATTTCGAGCGTGTTGACGCGCTGCGTGCCTGCATGGTGACACTCCCAAAAGAAGACCGTAAGTTGTTTCAAGAGCTAGACTTAATAACCCAGAAGCGCTGGGCTGAAGCCGCCGCCCGCGTCGGAATCCCCGAATCCACCCTTCGTTCGCGCTGGTCCAAAGCTCTGGGCCGCCTCCGAAGCTGCCTGCAAGAAAAACTTTCCGAAAACCCATGATTCCTTCGCGCCACGGGTCCGGTCGAGCGACTCAGTGGGCATACGAGGATGGGTATTTGTTATGAGCCACAACAATCAAGACAATCTGAGCGACGGCGATCTTCAACAGTTGCTGCTTCACGCCGCGAAGGCTGAAACCGCGGGTGTCTTTCGGCAGACGCCGGTCGATACGGCGTTGATCATGGCCGAGACGCGGGGTCGCCGCGGCTGGCTTGGTATCACCCTGATTGCGACGCCGATTGCCGCGTGCATGGCATTGTGGTTCGGTCTTGTCGAGCTGAATCCAGGGGCGCCCATCGCGAACGTACCCATCAGCGCGGTGATCTCGAACACCGAAGCCGGCGGCTCTGATTGCGTCAGTCTCGCGGTGCTCAACAGTTGTCTCACAGGCCCCGGCGCTACGTCTTTGCCCGGCGACTGCGCGTGTGCCGACTTGGATAGCGATGGAGACGTGGATTTCGCCGACTTCGGTCGGTTCCAACAAACAGTCGATCCCCTTCGGGGTTAGTTGTGTTTTTTGTAGTTCAGGTGTGGCAACGGTGCCACAAGTTTCATAGTAACGGAGTGATGGTGATGAGGAAGTTTTCTGTACTAGCAATCGTGCTGGCGATGGTCTCCACCGCGTCTGCAGCGACGTTTACAGCCAGTCTCGTTCTGCCTGACGGCACGGACGCGATACCGGGACAAGCGTTGGCACTCGAAGTCCACGGTGTTTTGGACACCGCGGCTGACAACGACGGTCTTGTGTTCGTCAGCGTCGACCTGGTCGCGACGCCCGCGACCGGTCCCGCGGTCAACCTCGGCACAGCCGTCTTGTGGGGCCCGCCCACCGACGGTTCCATGGACAACTTCGTCCAGCCGCTGGGTTATGACGCCAACTTCGGCGGGACGCCCGTCGGCGACGACATTCTGCAGGCCGGTGGCGCGCAAAACACCATCGGTAACGACCCGGCGGCCCCTCCGGGCCTGGGTTTCCCGTCGGCTGAGTTCATCACCTTCGGAGTGGGTCACACAAACCAAGTGATTCTGCAAGGCGACATCACGTTCCCCGCGGGCAGCGTGGGCGTCTACACCCTTAGCCTGGAAAATGTCCTGGCCAATGTCCTTGCCGATGGCCAGACGGTTGGTCCGTTCTCGATCTACGCTGTTGAGGCCGCCGACGGTGCCGCGAGCGCTTCCGTCGATGTCAACGTCGGGGACTGTGCTGCTCCGGCGTTTGTCGGGGGTGCGGCTGGCACGTCCGTTTCGGAGCGCGTGTTTGACGGCTTCATCGACGCAGGCCAGGAGAGCACGGATGGCGTGAATGTCGACCTCGGCATGGATTCGTTCACCGTCAAGTTCAGCACTGCGATCGAAAACGCTGATGGTACGGCGCTCAGCGCCTCGGCGTTTGCGATCTCCGATACCGGCGGCGCCGCACCGGGCGTGGCCAGTATCAGCACGGCCGATGGCCGCACGGTCACCATCAATCTCACCGACCACATCACATTGCAGGAGTGGACGACGATCAACGTCAGCGGCCGGGCGCAGTGCGACTCGGGTCTGCTCATCGACGACTCAATCCAGGTCGGCTATCTGCCCGCCGACGTGGACCAGAACGGTTCTGTCACCCCGTTCGACCTGCTCACCTTCCGCCAGTATGTCAACGGCGTCTCGTCGCCGGCGTTCGGCGTCGCGCTTGACTACACCGATACGAACCGAAACGGCGCGAGCGACCCGTTTGACCTGCTCGTGTTCCGTCAGTTGGTGAACGGCGTTTCGCCGCCCGCGACGCGCGTGTGGAACGGCCAGTCTCTGCCGTAGTCAGCGGGTACTGAGGACACTTGCACACTTCTGTGTGTGCTAAAACGGTCTTGCAGCAGGTCATTCGGAGCGATCCGGGTGGCCTGCTTGCGTATGCGCCGGGCGGACTTGCTGAATAGGGCGAATCACCCATCGCAACCCGCGCTGAGGCCAAATGCAAGCGTGTGACCGGCCATGTCATTGAGGGGTGAAGGCCCCTGTCATCGGGCGTCGAGAGAATAGTCGCTGGATTCGCATTTGTGAGACTGCTAGGATCTCTTCCTCGGACGATATTCAATTGCGGTGGTTCCGCCGTTTTCGTACGGGGCGTACCACGCTGGTGGGCGGGTCATGACGAGTGAATCAAAGGGACAGCAGCCGGCGGCGGCGGGGTGGCAGGAAGACCCGCGCGCACTGCCAAACGACGCCGTTCATACTCAGAAGATGGAGGCCGTCGGGCAACTCGCCGGCGGAATCGCACACGATCTCAGCAACCTGATGACCGCGATGTTTGGCTGGCTCGAGATTGCATCCGCGCAGCTTCCGCCGGATCACGGGGCGCGTGAGGCACTTAAGATGGTGGACCGCGCGGCCCGTCACGCGGTGGGCCTTACCCGTTCGCTCATCACGTTCAGTCACCGCACACCGGCCGAGATGCAGCCCATTCGACTTAACGACGTCTTGCGTGACGCGCAGCTGCTTCTGGGCCGCCTGTTGCCCGCATCAATGGCGTTGGAATCGTCGATCCCCCGGGAATCGGTTTGGGTCGAGGGCGACGCGACGCAATTGCAGCAGGTCGTCACCAATTTGGCGCTTAACGCCCGCGACGCAATGAGCAATGGCGGCACGATCAGAATCGAACTGGCCGCGCTGCCCGCGTCTGCGGCGGGCGGCGGACCTGAAAAATCCGCGGGCGAGGCGGGCGTGGCGGTGCTGACGGTTGGCGATACCGGCATAGGCATCGCCGATGATCTTCGCGCACGGGTTTTCGAGCCGTTTTTCACGACCA
>JAJDDU010000292.1 GCA_029260155.1 Phycisphaerae bacterium
GTCTCAACTCGGCGCACCTGTGCAGTCAGGTTCAGCTCCCGGACGCCACGGCGGCGTCACCCAAAGCGGCGTAACGGAAACGAAACCGATGAACTCACAGGATGCCCCAAATCGAGTTTACACAAGACTTGCAACTACCTCGATGGACACGTCTGGGATATCATCAATCAGCAAGCATACATCGCTCGTATCTTCGCTGCAAGAGGGGCTGTCGTCGCCGTCGCAACTACTGTCGAACGCGGGACCATCGCAAGATGTTGGGGCCTCGTAAGTGATGAACTGGTCGAGAAAGTAGTTTATGAGCATTGTCCAAATGTTGCCGATCATCCCTATGACCGCGCCGATCTCGTAGCCTCCCATCGCAGCGGTGCCCACGGGTGCATGGAGCATCCGACCGACCTCATCGTTAAAGCCCGCATCGGAGGCGGGATCCGCCACGGCGCCGGTGGCCTGGGAATAAGTCCACCCGCCCCAGAGTGTCGGGGTGCCATCATCGAAGCTGAGCTTCCCCCCGATGGTCAGAGTGTCCTTCGCAAGGCTAAGGGTCAGGCTCAACGTCCTCGTCAGCCCGTATTCCGTGAGTTCAATGACCTGCTCGACGGCGCCCCCGTCACGCTGGACGATGATTCGGCTGAAACCGGTGGCCAGGAAGTCGCCTTTCGGAGGTACGACGAGTAGAACCGCCGAAACCTGCGATTCCGTCTTCCCCGAAAGCACAGTCGGTACTCCCGCCTCAAGCCTCCCATCGCCCAGTCCGCCGCCGCCCGTGAGGTCCGCTTCCATTACCTCTATGAGCTCGGCTAAGCTCCTCGCATTCCAACTCCAGTGGACCTTCTCGGTCGCGGGATCATCGATTGCGGCGTCCGCAACCGCTGCGCCCCCGACCGAATACCCGATCGACAGCAGAATAAGAAATAGCTTTCCCGGTACTTCATGCATTCGCGATTTAGTTCGCATTGGTCAATCTCCCTCCTGGTTTACCTATCTTCAAGACTACGAGAAAAGAACGTGTAAACCGCCGCTTCAGGTCGCCCGACAACCCGAAGTCTCCACGTAGTAGCGCGCCTCCCGTCAGGATACAAGAAACAGGCCTCCTCTAAAAAGGCTCTCCGGACCTCCGATGCAGGACCATGAAATAACGGCGTGCCCAACCGGACGCAGGTGAGTAACGGGGTCAAGTAACGGAAGTCACGGGGAAGTCACTTGGTCAGGCTACTTTTGGTCCGAGTGTCCATGTGCGGGAATGGCTGGCAGGGTCGGAGGGCCGCCCGTTGCGTCCTCCGATCATCGCTCCGACCAGGCGAAACGCCGGCAAGGCTAAAACTAAAGTAGCCTGACCCCGCGCTCTCCGCGCTCTGTGACCCCTCGCTCTGAACCCTCGCTCGCATCGAGCTGCATCTACTGCGTCAATGGACCACTATGCAGGCTGACCTCTCCAGCACTGGTGAGACAGTCTCGCACATCATCCGGCAGAGAAGGTGCGCGGACATTCGTACGTAGACTCTGCCTGACGACATGTTCCTGCTCAAACCGGAAGACGCACGCTGAAAGGCGGTCGCGAAGTATTAGGGAGTCATTAAGACGCGGACAACATTCTTGGTCTGGGGCCCGAGATAGGTGGTGGGATCGTGTTCGTCCTCTTGACCGCGTTCGACGCTGCAATCCTGCACTCCTATCACCGCCCTCCGCCAAGTGTAGCCGATTCCATAGGATTGGGCGTGGGCTGTGCTCGACCGGTGGGGGGGGGCAAGTAACCGTCGCGCGCCGTTGGACGCAAGAATCGCGGTCTTCTTCCCCACCCCGAGGATTCGCTGCGTCGGGCCGATTTCTTGACTTGCGGACGCTGGCGGCTGAGAATCACGCGGTGTCCTAGGCCGCGCGATGGGGCGTGCCCGCGATCCGGCGGGGCGATGGGCGTGCGGGTGTCTCACCCCGGTTTTTGGGTGGGCGATTGAATCGACTTGTTCGACTGCGTTGGGCTCGCCCGTTGGAGAACGGATGAGCCGGCGGGGTCTTAGCACCTTTTTGGGAGCAGCAACGCATGGCAAAGGCCACAGCACCCAGCCGAGGCGGATTCACCGCCGTACATGTATGGATGATCGGTTTCGTCTTCCTCTGGTTGGCGTCGACCGTGCTTCTGGTGTGGTTGTACACCGATCAGGAGGCGATCAGCAACGAAGTCGCCGGCCTGCGGTCGACGAACAGCAACCTCACGCGCGATCGGAACGAGGCATCAGACCAACTGGCGGAACTGGCTGTCCTTGCCGTCGGCGAGGAAAGCGACGACGTGGCTGTCGTGCAAGCCAAGGCGTCGGAGTTCCTGGATCGCATCGCATCGGACGGCTACGTAGAAGACACGACCGTCTTTGAGGTGACTGAGCTGTTGCCGGCCATGGACGCTTTGTATGCGAACTTCAAGAGCGAGCGCGAGCGGCGGCTGGCCGCTGAGGAACGAGCCCAGGATGCCGAGGGCAAGCTTCAAGAGCAGATCGCAAGTCACGAGAAGCTGAAAGAAGACTTCGACGTTGCGGCAAGCGCGCTCAAGGGTCGGGTCGACGACATCGAGGCCGGGCGGTCCAGCTATGCAGCCGATCGCGATCGCGAGGTGGACGACTTCGAGAACAAGATGGACGAGATTAACCAGCGGTTCTCGCGCGAGTCGCAGGAGCGTCGCAACCAAATCGCATCCGAAGTCGAGCGACGAGAGCACCTGGAAAAGCGCTATGCGGACTTGCAGGCAAAGGTCGGCGAACTGCAAATCACGCCGGGAGAGTTGTTAAGCGTACGCACCGCGGACGGACAGATTGTCAAGGCGATTCCCGAGGAGGGCGTTGTGTACATCGGTCTGGGCCGCGAGCACCAACTCACCAACGGGCTGCGGTTCGCGGTATATCCTTCGACGGGCATCCCTCCGGATGGCAGGGCCAAGGGCCGCATCGAGGTGCTGCGTATCCACGACCGGACGGCGGAGTGCGAGGTCGTTGCGCTGGCCCCTTCGGAAGTGATTCTTGAGGGCGACTTAATCGCCAACCCGGTCTACAACCGGGACCGACCTTTGCGGTTCGTCGTCGTGGGCAAGTTCGACCTCAACGCCGACGGGCGTGACGACGCCGGCGGGGCGGATCGCGTAGCGGGCATCGTGCGGGACTGGGGCGGGGAGGTCTTGGAGGCCCTCACCAGCCGGGCCGATTTTGTGGTTGCGGGTTTCGCCCCCATCGTGCCGTCGGAGGTCTCACCCGACGCTGCTCGGCGTGACCCCGGGTCAGCGGAACGACACAGGCTGGTGCAAACGAGCTTCGATCAGTACGAGCGGACGGTTTCTGCTGCGGCTGAGCTGTCGATACCGATCCTAACACAGGATGTACTTCTGCGTTTTCTTGGCTACTGACGGAGCGAACGTGCGGTTCCCAGCCGTTGACGTGCCGAAAGTGCTCTTTTTTGGGTAAAAAACGCGGTTCTTATTTGACCGGACGCGATTCGCGAGGTATATCCACTTATATATCGGCGCGATGACGGTTCGCGTTGAGTTCTACTTGAAACCCACGTTCGTTTCAGCCGTGTAAACGGGGGCGGATCCTTTGTCCCCAACGCGGGCGTGGTAGCATAGAGTCAACGAGAGGCGGATAGCGAGTTCCTTGCACGACGTCGTCGCGATCAAAGAGCAAATCCGCAGCCGTGTGGATTTGGTGGAACTTGTCTCGGAGCACACCGCTCTGAATCGCCAGGGGCGCAGGCTTGTGGGCCTGTGCCCGTTTCATCAGGAAAAAACGCCTTCTTTCTCGGTTGATCCTGATCGCCAGTTCTTCAAGTGCTTCGGTTGCAACGCCGGTGGTGACGTTTTTACATTCGTGCAGTTGCGCGAGTCGGTCGAGTTCGTGGAGGCATTGCGAATTCTCGCGGACCGGGCGGGTGTCGAGCTGTCGGCCTCGTCGCAGGGCGGTTCGTCTGGATCGAGTCGAGCTGACATCGCTCGGGCCAATGCCTGGGCATGCACGTTCTTCGCGGACAGTCTGCAAGATCCGAATATCGGACGCAGCGTGCGGGAATACCTCAATTCTCGCGGGATCGCCCCTGAGACGGTCAAGACTTTTGGCCTCGGCCTCGCCACAGGAGACGGACACGCGATGCTTCGTGCCGGCGGGGCGGCTGGG
>JAJDDU010000293.1 GCA_029260155.1 Phycisphaerae bacterium
TTCAGCGACGGCGGCACCGTGTTGTAGTGCAGTGCAAGTGCGGTCGCACAGACATCGATCGCCCCGCTTCCCGCCCCGTTGTTCCCCAGCCCGCCCTTGATCGCCAAAGCCGGGATCTCCGCCAGCGCATCTCCAAACGCACCTTGCCACCCGCGCATCTCCGACGCATCGTGCGTTGCCGTCCCGCACCCGAATGTCGTCGCAAGATCGATGTCCGTCGGCGTTGCCGACGCGTCTTTCAACGCGTTGCGGATAGCCATGGTGATGCACGTGCCGGCTGGGTCTGGTTCGTCCCAGCTGTGCGTGTTGCTGCTCGCCCCGAACCCTGCCAGTTCCGCGTAGATTCTCGCGCCGCGAGCCCGGGCATGTTCCAGCGATTCGAGTATTACCAGTCCTCCCCCTTCGGACACGACGGTCCCCCGCCGGTTGCTCGCGAACGGCCGACACGCCCCGCCCGGGTCGCCATCGCAATCCAGTGCCAAGCGTTCCATCAGCGCCGGCCGCACGACGTTCATCGGGTTGAGTTTGCTTTCTGCCCCGCCGCAGATGCAGACATCCATCGCACCGCGAGCGATGTTGCGAAACGCCTCACCGATCGCCAAGTGACTGGACGCCTCACCGCAAGTAATCGTGTTCGACATCGCCTGCGCATCGTGAATGATGGTCACGTGACAAGCCAGCATGTTGGGTAGGAACTTCAGCAGCCACAACGGCGTCAGGTTGGCCATGCCCTCTTCGCCCCAACGGGCGAGATCGAATGGCCCGCCGTCGCGCGTGGTGGTGAGGAACGCAGCCCCCAGCTCGGTCAGATCGGGGCAGATCAGCCCCGCGCCGATGTTGACGCCCAATCTCGTGGCATCGACGCTGTCGCCGTCAATTTCGCCTCGGTCGATGAGACACTTTGTGGGGAGGGCAGCGTCCTTGGCAGCTTCGCAAGCAGCGATGACCGCGATGCCGATGTCGCGCGACATCAACTTGGAACTCTTGCGATAAGACTTGGGGAAGTAGTCGCTAAGTTTGAAGTCGGGAAGCTCGGCTGCTATGTGCGCCGGCATCGTCGAAGCATCGAACGCCTTGATCGGTGCCACCGCGTTGCGTCGCTCCATGAGCGCGTCCCAGAATCTCCCGACGCCGATTCCAAGCGGAGTGGCCAGGCCCAGGCCGGTGATGACTACCCGTCGTTCCGCGCTCATGGTTTGGTAGATCCCGAATCATCAGCGCGCTGGATTGCCTCAAACAATCGCATGAACTGATCGGTGAAAACAAAGTTGTGCGCGGGCAGCCCGGAAGCGACCGCGCTCTGATTGACGTGTGAAAACATCAGGTTGACATTCCCAATGGACCGATCGTTCAAGAACACTTCACCGGCGGTTGCTGCGGCCCGCTCATCGATCGACTCGATTCGGGCCTCGTAACGCAGCTGGTCCCCCGGTACGGCATAGTCGGTAAACTGCGCGGCGCGGATCTTCGCCAAGATCACGTTTTCTTTGAAGCCGCGCGCCTCACCGACCAGGATGCCCGCCGTCTGCGCCATCCCTTCGATCACGAGCGAGGGCGGCATAACGGGATATCCGGGCAAGTGCGCAGCCAACTGCTCCTCGGCCAGGGTTACGTTTTTGATGGCGGTTCCGTGCGATCCGCTCACGAACTCTGTAAACCTATCAATCCAGATCCAGCGCATCGTGTAGCGTGTCCGGTTGGGCGTTTCTAAGCGACTAGGCGGCTTGAAGCTTGTTCTCGACGTAGTTGACGATCGTACTGACGGTGAACAACTCCGGGACTTTTGAAACGCTGGGTTCCTTCTCGAAATCCGTGAAGTCGGCGTGTGGCAGAGAGCTCTTCAGTTGCGCAAGGCCCTTCGGCGTCATCAAGCCGCCTGCGATGTTGTCGGCGTCGTTGAGGATGTCGTCGGGAAAGAGCTCGCCCTTGGGAATCTTGATGCTGAAGGTCTGCTCAAGACGGAAGACGATGTCGAGAAAATCGATGCTTTCCGCTCCGAGATCCGTCGTCAACGTAGCGTCCTTCCTCACGTCGTCGGCATCCACGCCAAGTGCCTCGATCAGCACTTCTTCCACGCGTCCGTAAACCTCATCCCGAGTGAATGTGGTCGTCATCCAATAGACCTCCAAGAAACCGAGTCTGTCTGCCCGAACCTACGCCCAGGAATCCTATGCCAGCCGGTCGTTCACGATCGCCGGCTGAACCAGCGACCAGCGCTGCCGGACCTCTTGCCTTATTCGCTGGTCGACCGACGCCATATCCGAACACCGCTCTGCGAGATCGAAATGGGTCAGCGTGAACCGCCCCTTGACAACCTCAATGTCGTCGCAACGGCCGACCCCGGAAAAACGACTCCCCTGCGGCGCCAAGTCCAAGCATTTGACCTCCACGCGCAGCAAGTGACCCGGCGCTACGAAGCTCTTATATGTAACGCCCTTGGCTGATTCCAGCAAGACAACGCTGTGTGCAAAATCCTCCGCGACCCGCACCAGCCACGTGGCTGCCTCCACCATGCATTCGAGCATAAAAACGCCTGGCAGCACGGGAAAGGTCGGAAAATGCTCAGCGAGGTACTCCTCGGAAAGGCTGACCGCCTTGACGGCCACAATCCGCTCCCGCGGTTCCAGTTCGACCACGCGGTCAATCAAGCCGAATCGCATGCCACCAACACCTGGAGATTCAGAATAGAGAATTATGAACTCAAGAAACCCGGTTCGGAACGCCCGCCGAGGAGATCGCTGGGCGAAGTCTAGACCAGAACTCCCGGAAAAACCAGTGTGGCGACGACACCGACGACGATGGGCGTGGCTGATCTTCTTGGAAACGCCCGAGTGACGCGGGTTTTGCCCGCCGTAACCGGGCAAACCGGGCGGTACGCGGAGGGGGCGTGCAGTGTGGGTAGTGTCGTTCAATTGATAAGAATCGTGTGAAGTGGATAGTTGGTTTGTGGTATGGTGGTTACTGGAAGGGAGATGAAATGCGACACTTCGCAATCACAATCATGACAGGTTTGGCTGTCCTGGCGGTGGGCGTTCCGCGCGCAGGCGCCGAGGGAATCTGGTTTTCGTGGCACGAGTTTAGCGGGGAGGGTTGGGCGGACGTGTTCGACGGCGGCCTGCCGGGCGGCGACTCCGACGGCGGAATGGGCAGCGGAGGACCGGGCTCGCAAGGGTTTGGGTTCGGCGCTTACGACCGTACCCAACCGGGGAGCCTGGGGGCGAGCGCCTCATCTGTAGGGCGCTCCCAGATCTTCCCTTTTGAAGGGGGTGGAATGCGCGTTCGGGTTGCACTGTCTGTGAGTTACATCCCATCGTTGTCCCCCGGGGGGGACAACCCGGGCGGTGCTGCGGAGGGGGAGCTTTCTTCGATCATCGAGTTCGTCATGCCCGTGGACGAGTTGCTCTGGGCGTACCAGCTTCGCATTCGCGACACCATCGAGTTCGAAGGATCCACGCGTGACTTGTTCGAAAATGTGGTTCTCCTCCCAAAAAGTTACTGACCTAACCCCTTGAAAGACAAGGACATCGGCTCTCCGTAGGCTAATCGGGTGTTTTGACGAACTCCGTTTGGCCTGGAAGGAGAAGCACGATGTCCGCAGGTAGTATAGCA
>JAJDDU010000294.1 GCA_029260155.1 Phycisphaerae bacterium
TGCTATACTACCTGCGGACATCGTGCTTCTCCTTCCAGGCCAAACGGAGTTCGTCAAAACACCCGATTAGCCTACGGAGAGCCGATGTCCTTGTCTTTCAAGGGGTTAGGTCAGTAACTTTTTGGGAGGAGAACCACAAAAAGGGATATCGCATCCAGTGGCGGTTCGTGGTCCGGGTTGGACCGCGGGCCGGCGAGACCGTTGCCGGCAGCTTGCTGCTGGGGCGATGCACGAAGGCCGCGGCGAAAGCGCGGCTGCGCGACACCGAGACCTGGGAGGAGGCGGTCAAGACCGGCCGGCACCTTCCCGACACGTCGTGGCGAGAAGTCACGGGATCCTGGCTCGATGAGCGAGCCCTGACCTACACGGAGCAGACGCTGGCCCGGGCGAAACGCGTGCTGTCGCTGTACGAACGGTGGCGTTGCGACAAGGGCCTACGGCGCAGGAGTTAGGGCTTCGTCGGTGGGCATCGGCGACCTGGACGGGGACCTCGATCTCGCCGTCACAAACGATGGCAGCCACCCTGATTACGGCACTGTCTCGGTGCTGCTGAACCATGGCAACGGCACGTTCCCCGACAATGTGCTTTACGGCGCAGGGATCTTTTTTCCTCGATCGGTAGCCCTCGGTGACCTGGACGGCGATGGGAACGGCGATTGTGGTTGGTCCCCAACGGGCCGCGGCTGAGATCACACCGAATGTTGTTGTTGTCGATGTGGGGCCGTTGCAAGAGACGGGCGACGAGTACGTCACGTACCGGTTGGTGGTTGTCGTCAGCAATGGTGACGACTGGACTTCCGCGGTGGTTAACGCGACCGTCACGGACGCCACTTTCTATCAGAACGGCGACGACGACGGCAACCCGCCCGACCCAATGCTGTTCGACGACTTCCCCGACAGCGAGGTCACGTCGTACTACACCAGCCCCGCCGACTTCCCGAACGCAGCACATTCGGGAACAGCCGTCGGCTTCAACGCCGGTCCAACGGAAACGCCGACGTCGCTGTCAGCAGACTGGTACGACACCGTCAACACCGGCGACGGCGTCGACTTGGTTCTCGCACAGTTCACGGTCTTGCCGGACTCCTCGGTCTGGTCTGGGACGGTCGATGTCACGGTCTACTCGGTAAACAACCCCGGAGGTGTGGCCGGCTCCTTTGCGATCAGCTCAGCCGATTACAACCCGCCGGTAACGACAACGTACGTCGGTCCGGACGGCGGCTCGTACAATGACCCGGCCAACTGGGACATCGGGCTGGTGCCGGTGAATGGCGCGCCGAACCCGCTCGATCGGTACAATGTGATCATCCCAGGCGGCGTCGACGTCGGCTTCGATGCGCCGGGCACTTCTCGGATCAACGGTCTGCAACTTGGAACTGACAGCACCCTTGCCTTCAACGCAAGCGAGGCTCTACAGGTGCTGGGATCGTCCATACTTGCCGGCATCATCGATGCCGCCGGTAGTGGTGCGGCGTTTCTCGCTCCGTCTCAGTTTACAGTGTTCCACGATGGCAGTGGCGAGGCTCACGTCACGAATGCAGCCACCGTGGATATCGGGGCGCCTTCCTACACCTTCGATCGAGGGAACTACGAGCCGGATACGGGCTTGATCCTCCTCTCCGCAGAGGACCCCGACACACTCCTGGACCTGTCATCACTGACCAGCATCACGGTACCTTATGACCGAAAGTGGACGAGCCCATATTCTATCATGGCGACAAACGGGGGTGCCATCGACATGCAGAACGTCGACACCATAACGGGCGTGGGACCAGGGTGTTGGTATACGTGCGACTCATTGCGGTTCGAAATCGCAACCGGCGGAAACATAAACCTCCAGTCGCTCCAGGCAGTCACAGGAAGAACCACGTTTGATATCGATGTTCCAGGCTATACGCTCGGATCGCTGGAGATCGCCTCCACCACTCATCTGGACGCTTCTGACGCGGTGACGGTCAATCTTCCCGAACTGGTCACGTTCAGTGACGGAACACTCTCCATCGGTGGGATTACAACCGTGAATGCTGACGCACTTGGCTATTTCGTCTGGAGTACCATGTCCATCGCGGACGGTGGCGTCGTCAACGCTCACGCACTGACCAACGTTGAAGGCAGTGTCTTTGATCTCAAACAGAATCAGGTGTTGAATGCGCCACCTTTCACGAAGATCGACCACGCCCGTATCGAACTTTCCGACAGTGCTGTCCTGGAGCCAGCGGCGTCCACGTACACCTTCGATCGAGGGAACTACGAGCCGGATACGGGCTTGATCCTCCTCTCCGCAGAGGACCCCGACACACTTCTGGACCTGTCATCACTGACCAGCATCACGGTACCTTATGACCGACAGTGGACGAGCCCATATTCTATCATGGCGACAAACGGAGGTACCATCGACCTGCGGAACGTCGACACGATTACGGGAGTGGGACCAGACTGTTGGTACGAATGTGACTGGCTGAGCTTCGCCATCACGGGTGGCGGTGACATCAACCTCGAGTCACTTACGGTATTAGATGGAAGAGTCAGGTTCGAGCTCGACGCCGACTACGCTCTGAATTCACTGCTTGCGGCGGCCGACGGCGCCGTCTTTGAGCTCGGTCCTTGGGCGACCCTGAGCGTGCCACTTCTGAGCAGCGTTCTGGGCTCGTACAACGAAGTGACCGTCCCGGTGTTCGCCACGTTCGATGCCCCCCTGCTGAACGTGATGAGCGGTACCAGCGTAGCTATCGAGGCCTTCGGCCTCTTCGAAGCCCCCGCCCTTACCGAAATGCAAGACAGTGCCCTAAGCGTCGAGGCGCTCGGTGCAGTCAACGCTCCCAACCTGACCACCTTTACTTCGAGCGCGATGACACTGATGGGGATTCAACAGGGCGAACCGGACTTCATCGTTCCCTCCTTCACTGACATCGATCATTCGCGTTTCATTCTAAAGAACCGTTCGGCGATTGCTGTTGCGGCCCCTTCCTACACCTTCGATCGAGGGAACTACGAGCCGGATACGGGCTTGATCCTCCTCTCCGCAGAGGACCCCGACACACTTCTGGACCTGTCATCGCTGACTAGCATAACGGTACCTTATGACCGACAGTGGACGAGCCCATATTCCATCATGGCGACAAACGGAGGTACCATCGACCTGCGGAACGTCGACACGATTACGGGAGTGGGACCAGACTGTTGGTACGAATGTGACTGGCTGCGCTTCAGCACAAACGTCGACAACGGTTTGGGCGGGCAGTTCCTGTTCGGTGATCTGATCGTCACCGGTGCACGCACTATGTTTGAGATCGAGAGTCCCTCGTCGCTGCTCGATTTCAGCGGTAGTTTCACGCTGCGTACACCCTCCAAACTGAGTGTTAGGGTCAGCGCCGAGGTACGGATTGGTGGTGATTTCAGCTTCGACCACACGGACGAGGTTGACTTCGACACCGGCGGCGGGATCTTCCACATGAACGGAGCCGGAACGCAGCAACTCGAGGTCGCGGGTGAAGACATCGGGATACCCGATGGCCCCGTTTCGAACAACTTTGAGATTGGGCAGCTCATCGTCGGAGAGGTCGGGCAGCTAAGCGTCGTGAAGCTTGTCGATGACCTCGACAATGGGAACCGCGGCACCGGCGCCGTCGAATCGCTGTACCTGCAAGGCTTTCCTGGGAGCGATAATGGGCTTCGCATCCTCGGCGGTTCGGTGCTGCTCATCGAGAACATCCAAGTGTATGCCCAGGAGGCCGACGAGTGGGTCCACATCAATACTCACGAAGACTGGGTGCCCGGCGACAACTGCTTCGCGTACGATCAAGGGTTCGTCTGTCTTTCAGGCCCAGGACCCGATTGCAACAACAACACCATTGAGGATCGTGTGGACATCCTCATAGGGAATTCGCTCGACTGTAACGGGAACGACGAGCCGGACGAGTGCGAGATCGAGGTCGGCTGTCCCGGGCCGGGCGGGCCGTTCTTCTGTTTTGAGAACTGTGGCTCGGATTGCAACGTGAACTGCGTCCCGGATGAGTGTGACATCAACGCCGGCACCAGCCAGGAGTGCAACAAAAACGGCGTCCCGGACGAGTGCGAGATCGATCAGGCGGCCGGGCCTGGGAACTACTGCGACCCAGACGACCCGCCTCCGCCGTTGACAGTATGCGATCCGGACGTCGACGGCAACGGGATTCCAGACGAGTGCGACGACTGCAACGGAAACGGGGTCCAAGACTGGGAGGATCTTGCGAACTGTGACGACAGCCCCTGGTGCCGCGACTGCAACCTCAACGGAGTGCTGGACCAGTGCGACATCAACGATGGCACGAGCATCGATCTGAACGGCAACGGCATCCCCGA
>JAJDDU010000295.1 GCA_029260155.1 Phycisphaerae bacterium
GGTGGCGGCCCGAATGGGGTCGGCTTCAGAATCACGCTTCCGTTACCGTTGCCGTTCGTGCCCGGCCTCACCTGTGGCGTGTTGCTGCGGAATTTTACGGTGTAGGAACCAAGCGTGATCTCATCGCCATTTTGGAGCATGGCGAAGGCGGCCCGCTTGCCGTTTACCCACGTGCCGTTTTCACTCACCAGATCAAGCAGCGCCGGCTTGTGCAGGTAGGTGAAGATTACCGCATGCACCCGGGAGATCTCGCGATCGTCGAGCGAAATGTCGCAGCCCGGGCTTCGCCCGATGATGGAAACCTCGCGCGGCAGCTTGGTCATTTTGCGGGCGCCTGGGTCGTCGATGGCGAGCACCGTGGGGTCCGGCTCTAGGTCCATGATCACCGGACTGTCGCTTGCGCCAGACAGCCTGGGTGTTTCGAGTTCGAGTTTCAGTTCCCATGGGCCGATGCGCACGCGATCGGCGTCTTCGAGGAGTTCTTGTTCGACCTTCAATCCGTTGCGAAGCGTTCTGCCGCGCGTGTCGAGGTCGCGAAGAATCAAGCGATGGCCTGTATTGACGATAACGCAGTGACGGCGATCGACATTCGGGTGGCGTAGGACGAGCTTGCAGCCTGCCTTGGCTCCGAACAACGAGGCGGCGCGCCGCAGCTTGATCGATCGCCCCTCGCCGGGGCCTGCGCAGATTGTGGCGGTCACCACCGGAGCGCCGGCCGGCACGCAGGGAACCTGTTCCAAGATGGATGTGATCACACTCACCGCCGTCCTCCGGGCACGCATGTCACGGCTGCGACGCAGAAAATCCGACAACCACTGACAAAACTATCGACCGAACCAACCTCGGCTTAGCAGAACGACCACCGGCGTTGCAGAGGCTGGCGGGACGTCAGCCGCACGTACCCACACACAAGTGTATGGACTCGCGGTGCTGAAATCCAGATAAACAGCTAAATGGAGGATCGCGCAAAACGCCAGCGATTTCCTCTCAATTGATAGATTGTTGGCCTCATCGTCGGTTTCACGTCCTCCGAGACGTTGATTGGCGCAAGCGAGGCTGGTGGGGATAATGGGAAGCCATGACTGTTGCGGAAAAAAATCCTGCGGATCGGGCCAAGTACTTGATCCTGGGGACGGCTGGGCACATCGACCACGGCAAGACTTCCCTCGTCAAAGCGCTGACCGATACCGATACCGATCGTCTGCCCGAGGAGAAGCGGCGGGGGATGACCATCGAACTCGGGTTTGCCCATCTTGCCATCGGTGACGTTGAGTTCGGAATCGTCGATGTTCCGGGGCACGAGCGTTTTGTCCGCACCATGGTGGCAGGCGCAACGGGGATCGACGTAGCCCTCATCGTCGTTGCGGGGGACGATTCCGTCATGCCGCAAACGGTCGAGCACGTCGAAGTGCTGCGTCTCGTCGGCATCGAGCACGCGGTGGTGGCCATCACCAAGTCGGATCTGGTGGACGTCGATATGCTCGATCTCGTGGAGGACGAAGTCCGCTCGCTGTTGAAGGGCACGCCGCTTGCCGGCGCCAAGTTCGTCCGTGTGTCGTCTGCAAGCGGTCGGGGTATTGAAGAACTCAAGACGACCCTCGCGGAAGTCGCCAAAGGCGTGCCGCATCGGGCGCGCAAGGGCCCTTTTCGCCTTGCCGTTGATCGTGTGTTTACAGTGCCTGGTCGTGGCACTGTCGTGACCGGCTCCGTGCTCTGCGGGCAGATCCGAGCGTCCGACACGCTCAATATTTACCCCGGCGGCGGGGCGTGTCGTGTGCGCGAGATGCAGTCTCACGGTGAATCGCACGATGCCATTCAGTCGGGGCAGCGCGCTGCGCTGAATCTGATCGGCATCGACCGTCGTGAGATCGACCACGGGTTCGAGGTGGTGACGCCTGGATACATCGAGCCAGCCCTTCGCACAGACGCAGCCTTCGAGGTTCTCGCGACCTGCAAGCGCCCGGTGAAGCCGTTCACCAAGCTGCGCATCTGCATGGGAACGCGCGAGACGTTTGCACGGGTGGCGACGCTGGACCGCGCTGACGTGCCTCCCGGCGGCGCTGCCTACGTTCAACTGCGAAGTCGCGAGCCGTTCTTTGCTGCCTACGGTCAGCGATTCATCGCCCGTGAGGAAAACGGCGCACGCACCATTGGTGGCGGTGTTGTCATGCGACCCAACGCGCGGCGCTGGCTTCCGAATCGTGATACCGAGCTTCGCGCCATCGAAACACTGCGAAGCGGAGCGACGATCGATCGACTGAAACAGGTTCTGATTGAAAGCGGGTTTGAGTCGCCGCCGACATTAAGACTTGCCGCCCGGACGGGCATCGGGCTCGACGAGCTTCCCGCGCTGCTTGATCGTCTCGTTGCCGGCGACGACTATGCGTCGGTTGACGGGACGGCGAGACGGGCGGTGCCCGCGTGTATCGATGGACTGTTCGACCGTGCGGACCGCTGGCTGGAGCGGTATCACAAGTCGCACGCCGATGAGCCGGGGTGTCACGTTGATGCGCTGACGGGCTGGCTGGAACGCAAGAGTGCGGTTGGCTTGGGGCGTCCGCTGTTCATGCGCTACACGAAGAGCGAGCGGGCCAAGGTCCATGGCCGATATGTCTGTTTGCCCGCGTTTGCGCCGGCGATGTCCGCTCGGGACGAGCGCGGGTTCGACGCCATTGTCGTGGCGTTTCGCGAGGGCGCGTATCAGCCGCCATCGCTGGATATCCTGACCAAGAAGCTGGATCGCGATCTCAAGGACGTGAAACGCCTCGTCAAGCTGGCGGTTGCCTATGGCGAGTTGGTCGAGATCGACAAGACGATTCAACTGTCCACCGAGCACGAGACGAACATGCGGCGGACCGTCGCGGGGATGATCGACGCGCAGCAGGCCGTTACGGTGGCCGAGGTTAAGGAACGACTCAACTCTTCTCGCAAATACGCCGTTCCTCTTATGGAGTACCTCGATCGCGTTGGGTTTACCGTGCGGCGCGGCGACAGCAGGGTCTTGCACGAGAATGCATCGATATGACACCGGAACAGACACAGCAATTGCGAAGCCTTCCCGCCGTTTCAGAACTGCTCGAGAGTGACGCCGCTCGACACTGGTGTCAAACCGAGGCCCGGACTGATGTTGCCGATGCGCTCCGAGCCGCACTCGATTGCGCCCGCGACCAAATCCGCGATGATGCCGCGGAAGTGACACGCTTCGACACTCCGGAAATCCTACGCATCGCGGAACAGGATTTGACGCGCCGCACCGCCTCCTCGCTCAAACGCGTCATCAACGCGACGGGTGTGGTTCTGCACACCGGATTGGGACGGGCTCCGCTCGCTCGCGCCGCCATCGACGCCATCGTGCAGGGCGCGTCCGGATACACGAACCTGGAATACGATCTCGAACGCGGCACCCGAGGAAGCCGACAGTCGCACGTGGCTGATTTGCTCTGCAAGCTCACGGGCGCTGAAGCTGCGACGGTGGTCAACAACAACGCCGCTGCAACGCTGTTCATCATGCGTGCGTTTTGCGACGGTCAGCACGTGATCATCTCGCGTGGGCAACTTATCGAAATCGGCGGCTCCTTCCGCATTCCCGATGTCTTGAGCGCCGGCGGAGCCATTCTCAGCGAAGTGGGCACGACCAACCGCACGCGGATCAGCGACTACGCCGGCGCTATCACCGCAAGCACGGCTGCGATCCTGCGCGTTCATCTGAGCAACTTCCGCATGGTCGGCTTTACGGAACAAGCCCCGCCGGAAGATCTGGTTCGCTGCGCCCACGAGCACAATCTCCTCGCCATCGACGACCTCGGCAGCGGCGCGCTGTTCGATCTGTCGCGCTTTGGCATAGCCGATGAGCCATTCGTCGCGCAATCGATCGATGCGGGCTTTGACCTCGTGTGTTTTTCCGGCGACAAACTGCTGGGCGGTCCGCAGGCTGGTATCATCGTCGGTCGCAAAGACCTGATCGACCACCTCGAATCGCATCCGCTGATGCGGAGTCTTCGACTCGACAAGCTGGTGTTGCTCGCACTCGAAGCGACGCTCCGTCAATACGCCGACCCCGCACGCGCTATCGAGCAGATCCCGACGCTCGCGATGCTCAGCGTCGGACCGGACGCATTGGCCGATCGCGCAAAGGCGCTGGCCAAGCTCCTCGCGGACGCACTGACCGGCGAGGAGTTTACCACTGGATCGGACACGAGTTATGCGGGCGGCGGAACGCTGCCGGGCGAGGGCCTCGCGACGGTTGTGGTTCGCTGGCGACCAAGCGAGGCATCCCCACAGGCGGTGTTGAACCAACTGCGTCACGCCCCGATCCCCGTCGTAGCGCGCGTCGCGGACGACCACATCGTGTTCGATCTGCGTACGCTCACCGATAGCGACTTCAATCCGCTGGTAGCAGCCCTCGCGAGCCTGCGGTAGCCCACTACGAAGCCCGTTGCGGCAATTTGTAGAGATACACTCCGAAGCCCACGGTATCTCGAAACCACTTGACGTAAGCTTCGCGCCACTTGCGGATTCGCTCACCGAAATGAGCGGCGTCGGGGTCGTCGGGGTTCTCGCGTACGTACTGCTCGATTGCGGCTGCGTATCTTCCGTCGTAGTCGTCGAGTTCCCCCGTGCTAACCGCCTCCGCATAGACAGCCGCAAGACCCTCGCGTGCGCCCATGGCGATGTTTTGGTCGTGATCGACGTATTCGTCCGCGCCACAACCCAAGAACGCCAGGAACTCCGCATCGGGTTCCTTCTTCCAGAATCCCTCGCCGATCAGGAGGTATCCGCCCGGCTTCACGAGCTCGGAAATCGCGCGAAGCGTCTCCAGCCGCGTTCCATAGGGGCGAGCGCCGATACAGATCGCGAGGTCGAAGCGTTCGGCCGGCGCGTCATATTCCTGGGCATCCATTGTCAGAAATTCGATGCGCCCGTCGGCTACGCGCTGCGCAGCTTGGGCTCGCGCTTCCTCAACGAAGTGCGGCGAATGTTCCACTGCGACAGCCGACAGCCCGAAACATTCGATCAGCCTGATGGACAGCTCTGCTTTGCCGGCTGCGATATCGACGATGCGGCTGTGCTGGCCAAGGTCGAGCAACGCGAAGATCCCATCGAGACGCTCGTCGCTGATCGGGCTGCACAGCCGATGCGCGCGATGGCCAATGGTCGTGAACTTGAAACGGTCCATTCTGATCCCCCAATGTGTGCGCGTGTGACACCGGTCACATTTTCGCGTCAGCACGCAAACATTCCATCGAACCCAACGATCTTGTCAACACTGGATCCGAATCCCTGGCGTCGAGTGTGCGGAACTCCGAATACTGAGTTATTCCTTGAGCGACGGCCCCTCTGCTCGTACGATGGCGTTCTTCAAGGGTTTGCGGGCCTTTGTCGGCCTCGCAAGTTCTTCGGTTAAGTACAAAACGTGCGGGAGCATACGATGGTAGTATCGCGGTTCGGGTGTGCAGCGTCGGTCGTAAGCGTTCTTGTTTGCATCGCCGCCGGGTGCACGGATGATCTTTTTCTTGACCTCGTTCCCGTCATCGTCGCGTCGGTCGACGCGTGTGAGACGGATGAAAAATGCAACGACGGCGTGTTCTGCAACGGCGAAGAACGTTGTATTGATGGCGAGTGTAACGACGGGGAACCGCCTTGCGGCGAAGCCGCTTGCGACGGGGAAGCGCAAACCTGTGCACAACCGTGCAGCGACGATCAGTGTGACGACGGTCTATTCTGCAACGGTGAGGAGTCGTGCCAGTTCTCGGATGGCGACCCCAACGGATTCTGCGGACTCGGCGAGATCCCGTGCTTTGGCGACGATATCTGCAGTGAAGAGCTTGACCGTTGCGCCGAGTGCTTCACCGCCAACGACTGCCCCGATGGGGACGAGTGCGTTGAGGATCGCTGCGTGGAGGGTACAGACGAGCCCATCAGCCTCCAGGTCCAACTTAAAAACGAGGGTAGCACTACCGTCCACATGCTGATCGCGAGCGAGAGCTTCGGTTCTGGGAACAGGTTGCCACCCGGCCAAAGTCGTACCGTCACCCTGCCGCCCGGAATCGTTGGCGACGTCTATACTTTCCGCGTGGGCAGCAACGGAACAGTCTTCAGATCCGTTGACTGCATGCTTGATCCCGGTTCGGACGAAGGCTCCGTAACCTACACCGGGCCTGACATGTTCTGCAGCGGCGATCTGCGTTAGGTCCGACTGCCCACCGCCGACAGAAAGCAACTGCATCAACTATGGCAGGGACGCTGCCACGGCTCACGTCTTGCGCGCGTGCGCGGACTTGGTTTAGGTCACGATTGCGACTACCCTACCGCGTTCGAGATTACGACACAGGAGACCGGACAGGCACCATGACGTCACAAGAGATTCGACAGCAGTTTATTGAGTTTTTCCGCGAGCGAGAGCACGAGATCGTGCCCTCATCGCCGGTCGTTCCGCACGACGATCCGACGCTGATGTTCGCCAACGCGGGCATGAACCAGTTCAAACCGTACTTCCTCGGCACTGAGACTGCCAAGCGCCCACGCGCTGCCGACACGCAGAAGTGCATCCGGGCCGGCGGCAAGCACAACGACCTCGACGACGTCGGGCGGGATACGTACCACCACACGTTCTTCGAGATGCTCGGCAACTGGTCGTTCGGCGATTACTTCAAGAAGGAAGCGATTCGCTGGGCCTGGGAGCTGCTCACCGAGAAGTGGGGCATCGAAAAGGACCGGCTGCACGCGACGTACTTCGAAGGCGACGCATCCGAGGGCCTCGATCCCGACACGGAAGCACGCGATTTGTGGCTTGAGATTCTCCCGCCCGAGCGCGTCCACCCGGGCAATAAGAAGGACAACTTTTGGGAGATGGGCGACACCGGTCCGTGTGGCCCGTGCAGCGAACTCCACGTCGACCTGACCCCGGACAAATCGGGCGCTTCCCTGGTGAACGGCGACGACGCAAGAGTGATCGAGTTGTGGAATCTCGTCTTCATCCAGTTCAACCGTGCTGCCGATGGCAGGCTCTCGCCCTTGCCCGCCAAGCACGTCGATACCGGCATGGGGTTCGAACGTTTGTGCGCGATCCTCAACGGCAAGAAGAGCAACTACGACACGGACGTCTTCGCGCCACTGTTCGCCGCGATCCAAAAACGCTGCAGCGCCCCCGACTACACCGGAACGCTGCCGAGCGATTCAACCGATCCCTCCGCGCCGCAGGTCATGGTCGACGTCGCATACCGCGTGATCGCCGACCACGTTCGCTGCCTGACGTTCGCGCTCACAGACGGCGCGATCCCCTCGAACGAGGGTCGCGGCTACGTGTTGCGTCGCATCCTGCGTCGCGCCGTCCGCTACGGCCGACAGTATTTCGGCATGCAGGAACCCTTCCTCTGCGACCTCGTCCCAGCCATCATCGAGCAGATGGGCGACAGCTTCCCCGAATTGACCAAACGCCCCGACCACGTCATCGAACTCATCCGCGACGAGGAGGCGTCGTTCGGCAAAACCCTCACGCGCGGCATCCAGCTGTTCAACGACGCTGCCGATACCGCGGTCAAACAACACGACGGCCTCATCAGCGGCGCAGACGCCTTCAAGCTCCACGATACCTACGGCTTCCCCATCGACCTCACCCAATTGATGGCCGAGGAACGCGACCTCCACATCGACATCGGCGAGTACGAGCGACTGATGGAGGAAGCGCGTCGTCAAGCGCGAAGCGGCACAAAGCTGAATCCAGAGTTTCAACATCTTCAACTGAAGTCCGGCGTCGCCTTTCCCATCTTGGAGACTGACGACGCGCCGAAGCATGAGGGGCTAACGTGCGCAGGATCGATTTTGGGTTGGTTAAAGGACGGAGAAGTAATCAGCACCCCTGCTCTTGGGAAGGATGATACGGCTGGGCTGATTCTCTCGCAGACATCGTTTTACGCGGAACAAGGTGGTCAAGTCGGGGACGTGGGCACAATCAAGACTGAAAGCGGCGTGTTTGCAGTTGAAAGCACAATCCGCGTTTACGATATGCTATTGCACGTCGGGCGTGTTCAGTCTGGCCTCATAAAGAACGACCAACCCGCGAGTTGTTTGGTTGCGCCAGTTCGTTCTCACACGATGCAGAATCACACATCGACGCATGTCCTGAACTGGGCACTCCGGGAGGTGTTGGGCGAGAACGTCCAGCAGAAAGGCTCACTCGTCGATCCGGAGAAAACTCGGTTTGACTTTTCGCACAACAAGCCCGTGGCTGCGGATGAGTTGCGGCGTATCGAGTCGCTGGTGAACGAGCAAGTCACGGCTGACCATCAGGTCCATACCCAGGAAGTTGATCAGAAGCAGGCGCTTGAAATCAACACGTTGCGAGCCGTCTTCGGTGAGAAGTACCCCGACGTCGTGCGCGTCGTCTCCATCGGCGCCGACATCGACGAGATGCTAGCCGACCCGAAGAACGAGAAGTGGATGCAGTACTCCGTGGAATTCTGCGGCGGGACGCATTTGCAGAAGACCGCTGAGGCTGAGGACTTCGTTCTGATCGCCGAAGAAGCGGTAGCCAAGGGCGTCCGCCGACTCGTGGGCATCAGCGGGCCAGCCGCGAAGGAAGCGCGAAGCAAAGGCGAGTCGTTGCTTGCCGAGTGTCCGTCGCAAGAGGACGTCAATCTCGCCGAGCGCCTCTCCGCGCTCCAGACCGAGCTCGAATCAGCCGTCATCCCAATCACCAAGCGGCTCGAAATCCGCGACCTGCTCGGCGAAGTGCAAAAGACGATCAAAGCACAATCCAAGCAAGCCGCCACCGCAGCCGCCGGCGACGTCATGACCCGCGCGCAGGAACTCCTCGACAGCGCCCAATTCGTCGGCGACACCAAGATCATCGTCGGCGAAGTTCCGCAAGCGAACACTGACGCGCTGCGCGGCGCCGTCGACTGGTTCCGCCAGAAGACCGAATCGTCAGCCGTCCTGCTGGCTTGTCACGACGGAGAAAAGGTGACGCTCCTCGCCGGCATGAGCAAAGACCTCATCGCCAAGGGCACAAAAGCAGGCGATCTCATCCGCGAGATCGCGCCCATCGTCGGCGGCAAAGGCGGCGGGCGACCCGACATGGCCCAGGGCGGCGGCAGCAAGCCGGAGGCGATCGGCGCCGCCATCGAAGGCGCGACCGCGTGGCTGGTGGAGCGAATCGGGGGGTGACGAAGCAGTCAGCCCCCAGCCTCATCCCGCCCGGTGACGGCGAGATTCGATGGACAATCGGCTGACACTACTGCAGGGCACTCCGAAGCAAGCCGATACACATTTATGGGACGTCCGGGGTTCTCTTCGTGTTGCGCTGCGCTCAGGCTGTGCGCTGTCGGCGGGCTGGCTGTGTCGAGCTCGGGCTGCGGAGACTCCCTCTGCACCCTGTTTGAACTATCACCGCTGGCATCGACGATCACAGCCGACACCAATGAGCTGTCCCGAGCCCCAGGGCACGCACGGACGGCGTCATTGCGGGCCATTCCGCTCGGCGGCCGACCGCCGTACACCTTCGATTGGTCGGTGGACGATCCGAAGGGCGGGCCGGCTGACGGACTTCTGGACTCCCTAGATGGTCCCGCCCCACGATTCACAGCCGGCGAATCCGTTGGCCCGCACCACGTACACTGCACCGTGACCGATTCCTGCGGGCGACAGCACGCGGCGAGCATGGTATTGCAAGTCGGCGGTGACGTCGGCCTCGAACCGAATGCGCGTCGCAGTGGAGTCGTTGCGGGCGGCGGATCAGCCGGGCGAACCGCGATTCGCCTCAAACCCCGGCCCGACGCGCCCCCAGCCGAAATCACGTGGACTTGCACTTCACCCGACGGACACGTCGACAACAGCAGACTGGATACCTCCCAGCCAACCGCGCCGGTTTTCACCAGCGCCGACGTACTCGGCACGCACGTGCTGACCGCGAGCATCCTGGACTCCGCCGGCGTCAGATCGGTCGAGTCGACCATCGTCGTCGTCGCGCCGGCAGCGGCGCTGGACGTCATCGCATCTCGTACTTCGGTCCCGCCCGGAGGAGGATCGCAAGGATTGCTATCGTTGCTGGCCACACCCATTGGTGGACTCTCGCCTTACGTTTACGACTGGGAGGTCATCGGGCCTGGACTTGAACCGCGTACATCCTTGCTGTGGGACAGCGGCGTGCGAGATCCCGCATTCGAAAGCGGGGAAGAGACCGGGACGTTCGTCGCGCGCTGCGCGATCACCGACGCGAACGGTCTCATCATGATCGGGTCTACGACCATCGAAGTGGCATCGCGCATGTCCCTGAACATCCAGGCCAATCGTCTCAGCTTGCCCGCAGATCCGGCCTTCGGCGACGGGGCCGTTCTTCTGGCCCAGACGCGCGGCGGGCGCGCTCCGATCAGCTTCGCATGGAGGGTCGTCGGACACGGCGGCAGCGATGACGCCAACCTGCTGACACCGACCGTTGCGGGTGAAGCGGTCTTCGGACCCACCGACCGCGCAGGCTTGTACGTCGTTCATTGCACAGCCACGGACGCCGACGGCTCTGCTTCGACCGGTTCGATTCGGCTGACCGTGGGAGAGTCGCTGGGTGCGTCGCTTGCGTCCGACAGGACCTCTTTGACAATCGACGGACCCGCGTCGACCGGCACCGCACAGCTCCGCACGCGCGTCAGCGGCGGCACGCAGCCATACACCTATCGATGGACGGTGATCGATCCCGAAGGGCGGGAGGCGCCGCAATTCCTCACCGGGGCGACGCTGGCCAATCCCACGTTTTCAGACGCACCCCACGTCGGGCCCTACGCGGTGGTCTGCAAAGTGACGGATTCGGCCGGCACCACGACGGCGGCCGCAATCACAATCACCGTCGGACAGCCGCTCAATCTGGCCCTGGGCGTTGACAAGCACTTGCTTACCAACGACTCCGGCGTCAGCAGCCGGACACAGCTATTCGCAGACCTCCATGGGGGACTACGGCCATACACATTCCGGTGGCAGATCGCCGGGCCCAACGGCGTATCCGAATTCGCGCGCCTAAGTGACCAGTCGATTCCAAACCCGGTATTCACAGCCGGAGCAACCGAGGGAACCTATCGCGCAACGCTGATTGTGACCGACGCGCTCAACGCGGTGTTCACGGATACCGTGCAGTTGGTCGTCGGAAGCCCGAGCGGTTTTTCACCGGGCGCAAACCTCTCGATGGACGTGTCGGTGGATCGGCAGAACATCTCGCCCTCCGGCGGGACAGCTTCTCTCGTCACAACCACCATCGGCGGTGTCCCCCCTCTGACCTACGACTGGTCCGTGACAGCACCCACCGGCGTTGGCGAAAACGACCGTCTCGATGCCACGAGCAATCCGGTGGCAGTGTTCACCAGCAGCGCGACGCAGGGTACGTACCGCCTGCGATGCACCGTGACCGACGCGGTGGGCAATTCGTTCACCGACTCCGTGCAGGTGACTGTTAGCGACGGATTCAGTCTCGATGTCCGCACTGAGGTCTCGCACGTAGCCCCTGGTGGCACCGTTGAACTGACCGCCGATCGCAACGGCGGCAGGGCGAACTTCACCTACACTTGGAGCGCGATGGACGACACCGGCACCGCAGGCGGCAGTTTCGCGACAGGTGGCGCGGCCCCCGGATCCGCCTCACAGGTGACTGCCGACGACGCCGTTAATTCGTGGACCGCCCCCGCAGCCGATTCCGGCATCGCGGGTACCTACCGAATCACCGTTGCCGCCACCGACTCTGCCGGCAGCAGCTTCACCGATAGCGTGATCGTGAACGTCACCAACGCGTTCGCCATAAACGTGTCCGCGTCCACCACCCACGTCCCGCCGGGCGGCGCGGTCAATCTCGCGGTCAGCCAGACCGGCGGCACACCCGATTTCACCTACACATGGACCAGCACCAACAACGCCGCAGAACTCTCCGGCGCCTTCACCAACGGTGCGACGGGTGCGGGCGCTGCCTTGCAGGTCGCCCCCGACGACGTGACCAACGTCTGGACGGCTCCGTCCGCCGGCAACGGCGTTCTCGGGACCTACCTCATCTCCGCATCCGCCACCGACGCATCCGGCAACACGTTCGCCGACACGGTGGAGGTGGTCGTCACCTCGCCGTTTTCAATTACGCTCGCAACCGGCGATCAAACCATCGCGTCGGGGCAATCCACGACCATTGTGGCCGATCGCTCTGGAGGAGAGTCGCCCTTCAGCTACGGGTGGACCGCCACCGACTCCGCAGGAACGCCGGTCGGTGTTTTCACCGCAGGGTCGACCGCCACGGGCGCAGCAAGTCAAGCCGGTCTCGCCGACGACGCGACAAACACCTGGATCGCACCCACCATTGCTGCCGGCACGCGCGAAACCTTCACCATCACCACCGTCGCCGTCGACGCGTTCGGAAACACCTTCGTCGACACCGCCACCTTCGTCACCGGCGGCGACAACGCCCTCACCCTCGACTTGACCGCCAATGTCGTTTTCGTTTCGCCGGGGCAATCGGTCAATCTGACCGCAAAGGCCACCGGCGGCGTCTCCACCTTCGACTACGTATTCTCCGCCACCGACGCTTCCGGCGCTTCAGCCGGTACGCTCGGCTCAGCCACCCAGAACAACATCGTAGGCGATACGACCAACACCTGGACAGCCCCCGCCGCCGCAGCGGGAACGCTCGGAACGTACCGCATCCAAGTCATTGCCACCGATTCCGCCGGAACAACATTCGTCGATTCCGTACACGTGGTCGTGCGATCGCACGTTTCGTTAGACCTCGCCGCCAACGACACGTTCGTACTTCCCTCTACGCTTGTAACACTCACGGCTGACCAATCCGGCGGCGAAACAACCTACGACTACAGCTGGTCCGCAACAGACGAAAGCGGAAACCCCGCCGGCACATTCTCCATCGCCGCCGCCGGAACGGGCGCCGCTCTGCAAAACGCGGAAGCGGGCGACGTGAAAAACGCCTGGTCGATTGCGACAGAGGGAACCTACACCATCGCCTGCACGGTCACCGACAACATCGCGCAGACGTTCACCGACTCCGTTCCCATCGTGGTCACCGCGCAGGACGTGTTCTCACTCAACGTGACAGCCGACAAGCTCGTGGTCGCGCCCGGCGAAACCGTCAGCCTCGTCGGCGACCGAACCGGCGGGTCAGCCAACTTCAGCTACGCGTGGACCGCAATCAACGAAGTCGGTAACGCAACCGGAACGCTTGGCGCCGCCAATCAAGCCGCCATCGCCAACGACACCACCAATACCTGGATCGCGCCTTCAACCGGCGACGTCGACGGAACCTACCGCATCACCTGCACCATCACCGACGCCCAATCGCGAGCGTTCACCGATACCATCGAGATCCGCGTGAGCAGCTTGGCGATACAGAACGTTTTCCTGGCGCCTGCGGCGGCGGCCATCAACAGCATCCTCGGCGGAACGACGCTGACCCCCGCCGTCAGCGGGGGCGACCCGGGTCAAACAATCGCAGCCGGGTTCACCAACCCGGACTACCCGCGCAACGTGGTCATCACCGTCACCGACATCAACAACAGCATCTCCGGCGGAACGGCGCGCGTCACCGGGCTCGACGCACGCGGTTTGGCGCAGTCCGAGGTCATTGCCATCGCGCCTACCGGCGGAGGCTTCAGCACCAATGCAGGCGTCGTGCCGTTCGCTACCGTCTCGCAGATTGACCTGTTCACCTTCGCGGGTCCCAACCCCTTCGCCGACCAAATAACGGTTGGCGTCGGCGACAAGTTCGGGCTGACCGGAAATCTGGTCCTCAACACCGACGTGTTGTACGTGAGCGAAGGCGGAACCGTCATCACCACAGGATACACCGTTGACGCGACTGCAGGCCGGGAGGGCATTACGTTCGCCGCTGCACCAAACGCCGCGAGAAACTACACCGTCGTCTTTCGCACGCGGTAGCGACAACAGCCACGCTACCTACGGAGCCGGCGTCAACAGAAACCCGCGGAATTGCCCGTTGATACGCCCATACCCCGTGATCTGTCCCGAAGTATTGACCGCGAACGCGGCGCTCAGGTATTCCCACTGAGTACCGTCGACCAGCAGGTCATTCAAATTCCGCAGACTGCCCCCCGCATAGACGAAGGCATTGAACACGGTGCTCGTGTCGGCACTCGCGCTGCCCACGATTTGACCAGCCTCGTTAAGCCCCCACGCCGACGTCTTCGGGTACCCCGGAAGCGAACCCAGGTCGATCGTCGTATCGCACACGTTTAAGAACGAGCGATACTCGCCCACATCCCATGCGTGCCCGACCAACAGCCCCGAGTTGTTGACAGCCCATGCTCGGCTCGAAGGCAGCAACGCGGAACTCAAGCTCAGCAGAACGCCTTCGTCATATATGAGCGCCTCCGGATTGCTGTTGCTTGGCAGTAGCGTGCCAACCACCCTGCCCGAGTAATTGATGTCGTTCGCCTCGCTGTAGGAGAAATCCAACGTCCCCGCGTCCGCCATGACCCCGTTTTCGTAGATGAACGCGTGCGTCGACACGCCCGTATCCGAGGATCCGACAACCTCGCCTCGCTCATTGATCGCGTTGGCAATACTCGATGTGCCCCCCAACGTGCCGAGATCAAGCATCCCATTTACGCTGTCCCAAACAAACGCATGCCACGCTCCGCCAACCGTCTTGGATTCGCCGACGACCTGCCCCAGATTGTTGATGTCGGTCGCGGAGGCTTGGCCACCACCGAGGTCGCCCAAGTCCGACATCGTACCGTTGCGATATAGAAAAGCGCGCTTGTCGAAAGTATCAGAAAAGAAAAAGCCCACAACGTCGCCCGCGTCGTTCATCCCCGCGGGATAGCTACTGTTGCTGCTCAACGAGCCGAGATCGGCGATCGTGTAACGCAGGTCGGCGTGCGGGTCGATCGTCACGGTGACCGAAGCGCTCGCCGTCTGGGGCGGGAACGAGAAATCCGTGACCGTCAGCGTATACGTCGTCGTCTCCGACGGCACGACGCTTGCGTTCTGATCGAGCGATCCCCCCCAACCGTCAACTGACCACGAGTACGTGTACGGCGGCGTTCCACCGCGCGCAGAGCCCTGCAACACGACGCAGCCCACCTCGTCTAGCGTTACATCACCTCCGGCGTCGGCCGATACCAACTCGCAGCCAAACGCATCGACAGCCACACTCGTTGGCGTGCTCGGGCACAAATCGTCGCAGTCCGTGACCCCATCGCCGTCTTCGTCCAATTGACCGCAACTGCAGCCATTCGCGTCGACGAATTCATCCTGCGGCGTGTCCATACACGCGTCCGAATCATCAAACACACCATCGTCGTCCGAGTCGATCGGGACGGCGCACCCCTGCGCATCGACGACCACCCCATCGGCCGTACCCGAGCACGCATCGGTGCAGTCGCTCACGCCGTCATCATCGCTGTCTTTCTGCGAGCACGAACAGCCGGCAGCATCCACGGTCTCTCCCGAGGGAGTGGCCGAGCACGTGTCGACGGCGTCCGCAACACCGTCCCCATCTCCATCGGCAACTCCACCATCGACATCGTCGCTATCATCGTCGGCCGAATCGTCGTCATCGCTGTCATCGCCGCCCGAATCGTCGTCACTGTCGCTGCTGCTGTCGTCACTGTCGCTGCTGTCGTCATCACCGTCCGAATCATCCTCATCGTCTTCGGAATCGCACTCACCCAGCGTGTCGCCGTGGCCAATGTGCGCGTCCGCTGCCGACGCGCCGACGGTAATTGTGTGGGGATTGTCTGGGTTGCCGGGCGGTATGTGACAGAGCTCAACCTTGTCCTCCTTGGGGTGCAGCTTGCCGAACTCCAGCGAAAGTCGGCCCACGGCCACCGCACCGTCGAAGTCGCCCGCCGTCTCCCTGCACATCTCGAAGCGAGCGTCACGCACCACTGATCGTGCCACCGCCGATAGCGGAAGTGACGCACGGTTCGGCACTACGGTATCACCTATCATGCTGACATCGAATGGCCCGACGAGAACCCCCGTCGCACAGGCGTCCGTGCTCGAATAGCCCAGTCTAAATGACACCGACACGTGACGCTCGTCAAACAGACCTGCCGAACGCACAAGACCCCCGCCTTCGTCAACAGTCGGGGAGGCATCGGGAGTGCTCAACACCAGCATCACCTCGTCCGCGGCGTCGGCCAGCAGATCCTCGGGTAGAAACACGTCTGCCGATTCCGAGACGACGACGTCTTCCTCAACGGGAATGGCTCGCGCGTTGTCGAACTGCGAAAGCGTAATGCTCAGGTAATCGCTCGATTCCGCCGCTCCGTCGTCCCAAAACACGCCAGTGTCACATCCTGACATCCATGCTGCCAGGGTCCAAATCGAGAGGATGGTTGCTTTCCTGTTCATGGCAGACCCCTGTCCTGGAAAGTAGTGCTCGGGATTCGTCAAGCGTGGCGCTTGCCAAGCTCCTCCGCCGGTTTCGGTATACGCCTTCCCCTCTATATCCATACGATATCCGCACGCCACGCCAGTTCCGGAAACGTCGCGTCTCCAAGACTCCCCGTACGATGTCTCGAAACCTCCGTAGCAACCCAGTACACGGACGCGCGCTATGTTTTCACGATTTACAGATCAGACGTGTAGTTATTACAACGGGGGGCGTTGCGCGCCGGCCGCATAACCGCGACCCGACGCGGTGATTACGCCATACAGGGAAGCCCACCGAGACAACGGACACATTTCGCAGCGACACTCTATCGCTCGGCCGCTCGCATCCCTACCGCGGCAACACCTGTCAAGCGTGCCCAATGTTACGAGCCGAAGCCGTATTCTCCCCACCGACGTGTGACTCGCTCCTGCACTGCCTCCGACATGCGGATGAGCGGCGGGTACTCGCGGAAGATGCCTTCTCCCGCCATCGTGCGCGTGGCGTCGATGCCGATCTTCGAGCCGGCGCCCTCGTACGGGGCGGCGTGGTCGAGTATGTCGACCGCGCCTTCGACGATCATCGTGTCCCGACGCCAATCGACGTTGGCACACATGTGAAACAGAACATCTTGCTCATCGTGCACGTTCACTTCCTCGTCCAACACGACGATCATCTTGCAGAAGGACATCTGCCCGGCGCCCCAGATGGCGTTGATTACCCGTCGCGCTTGATGGGCGTAGTACTTCTTGATCTTAACGAACGCGCAGTTGTGAAACGCCCCGAACATCGGCAGCGAATAGTCGATCACATCGGGGATCAGCATCTGAAGCAGCGGCAGGAAGATCCGCTCCGTGACCTTGCCCAGATAGTAGTCCTCCTGCGGCGGCAGACCGACGATCGTCGCCGGGAAGATCGGATCCCGCCGTTGCGTGATGGCCGTCACGCGGAACACCGGGTACTGGCCTTCGAGCGAGTAATACCCGGTGTGATCGCCGAACGGCCCTTCCGTAATCATCTCGTGCGGCTCGACGTAGCCCTCAATGACAATCTCGGCGTTGGCCGGCACCTGCATGTCGATCGTCTTGCACTGCACCAGATCGATGCCGCCGCCGTTGAGGAATCCGGCGAACAACAGCTCGCTCACGTCAGGTGGCAGCGGGCACGTCGCCGCGTACGGCAACACTGACTCGCCGCCGAACACAATGGCCAGCGGCATCTTCTCGCCATGGGCTTTGTACCCGCGATGGTGTCTCGGACCATCGTGATGCACATGCCAGTGCATCGCAGTCATCTTCGGCTCGAAGATCTGCACGCGATACATCCCGACGTTGCGATCACCGCTGTCGCGATCCTTCGTGTAGATTCCCGCAAACGTAATGTACCGCCCACCGTCGTCAGGCCAACACTGTATGGTCGGGAGCGTCAGCAGATCGGCATCGTCGGTGTGGACAACTTCCTGGCACATTCCGCGCTTCACGATCTTCGGCCCGAAGCTTGCCAGCTTCATAAGATCGGGAAGCTTCTTCATCTTGGCCATCAGCGTGGTCGGCATTTCCGGCTTGACCAGTTGCCCCACGCGGCTCGCCAGATCGGCAAACGAACTACACCCCAGCGCAATACCCATCCGCTCATAAGAGCCGTACAAGTTAATGCCCAGCGGAATGTCGCTGCCCGAGACATTCTCGAACAACAGACCATGCCCCCCCTTCCCGCCGTGGACACGATCGAAATCCGGCGGCGGCGCATCCCCCGCCGCAGGCGCCTTGCTCACGCGATCGGCAATCTCGGTGACCTCCAGGACGGGGTCGACCTCAACGCCGACACGTTTCAACTGCCCACAACGGTCAAGTTCCTCAACAAACGAACGCAGATCAGGAAACGGCACGGTATGACAACTCCTTTATCCGAAACGACCCTTGAACTCGTCGGCAGGGTACTTCACGGCGTTCTTCTTCATCTTGTCCGCGAGCGCCGAGGCAAGATCGATATCCATCGTACTCGCGAAAGAAACCACATACGCGAGTATGTCCGCAATCTCCTCGCGCACCTGCGCCATCTTCCCCTCATCATCGCGCACACCCGCAAGCTGATCCGTCCGAAGCCACTGAAAATGTTCCATCAGTTCCGCCGCCTCGATAGCAATCGAAGCCGAAAGATTCTTCGGATCGTGAAAAGGCTGCCAATCGCGTTCGTCCACGAAACGCTCGACCAACTCCTTAAGCAACCCCACCGTCGCGCTCGCGTCGTCGAGTCCCGAGGCAGTCGCCGGCGTGTACCGCGCACGCGTCCCGCAAACGGCATGCTCAGCCAGAACCGCGACAATCTGCTCCGGCGTATCGACCACATGCAGATGCTTCACGCTCGACTGACGATGCTCTTTCATCACCGCAATCAAATCACCCCAGCATTTGCCCGCCACAACCACAGGCCTCGGCGGCAAGAACCCCTTACTGACGAATTCCCAAACGATGCCCAACTCCGACAACGTCCCCGTCCCGCCATCGAGAACCACATATCCGCCGCTCAGACGCATCATTGTTTCGATGCGCGAGAGGATGTCCGTCGCAGGCACGATCTCGTCCAAAAACGCGTTCGGTTCCAGCGGACCACACGCGTCGCGAATGAACTTCGGACAGGTCACGCCAATCGTCGCGCCGCCGGCTTCTCTCGCACCTTGGCTCGCAGCCCGCATCGTGCCCGCGTACCCGCCGTTGACTACCTCGAACCCGCCCTCCGCCAGCCCGCGTCCCAGGTCATGGGCGAATCGATAAGCAGCGTCACCCTCTCCAACGGAATAGCCGCCGAAGATCGCAATCGTCCGCGTGTTCACTCGGGAGTCGGTTCCGCCGGTCGTCTTGGGCATCGCTGTAGAATCTCCGAAATCGTGTCGCAGCTATTATTCAACGTGCGGCCGGATCAGCAAGCCGAAATACACGATGCTCCACCCGATCATCACCAGGGAAATCCAACGTCGCCGCCCTTCGAAACACCGCGGCAAGAGCAGGGCGAACACGATCGGCAGATAATCAAGCGAGTACCGGTTGTATCCGCGCTGCGCCCAACCCGTGCTGTGATAGACCATCAGACCTGAGTACATCAGCCCCGCCGCCCCCAACAGGGCCAACCGACCCTGATCACGCACGATGCGTCGAATGTCCGCGAACAGCCACACAAGCAGCGGTGTCGTCCACCAGATTCCCGTACCCATGTAGTTTCCGCGCAGGTGTTGCTGGCCGATCCCATTCACGATCGTTGTACGAACCTCCGGCAACCCAACATTCGTGTAGTAGAGATTCCGCCACAAGTACTTCGCCGAGAAGATGCCATGCAACCGAGCGTCGACAGCCATCGCGTCCGTGCGCGCCGGATTCTCATCGTCGGCCAGGTAGATCAGCATGTACCCGGATTCGAACGGATCGCCGAACTTCAGCGCGTTCAGAACCAGCGGCACGCCCCCCGCCACCACGCCAATCCCAAACACCGCCGCAATCCGCTTCCACCGTGCAGCCGGCACCGAGTGAGTCCACCCCACAAACGCCAGCGGAATAAACAGTGCAACGCTCAGCTGCCGCGACCAGACCGCCACGATCAAACCCAAACCGAGCAACCACAACCGCTTGCGCCCGACATACTCAATCAGAAAGATCAATCCGCCAATCATCGCGAGCGTCTGATTCACGTAGTACGGCGCAGGCGTGCGGATCGTCCGCTCCAACACCGGCCAAGCAGACGTCCCGCACACCAGCGCAAGCGTCATCACCGTCGCCCAACCCGACGATGTAGTTAATCTACCGAATAGAACGTAAGCAAGCCAAGGAACCTGCGCAGCGAGAAGCATGACCACCGAATTCGGCACACCGTCAAAGAACGGCACGACCGATGCCGAAATGAACGAGAACATCGGCGGGAAGTGGCTGT
>JAJDDU010000296.1 GCA_029260155.1 Phycisphaerae bacterium
GCCCCACGGGCTTGTCGCACCCGCGCCGCCGACCGTGGAGACGTTGCCGCAAGGATTGGGCACCACGCAGGTACCATTCCAATTGGCAAACCGCTCAAAGTTGGCGACGTTTTCGCCCGCATTCGTCACGTCGCCGACGGAATCGGTCAGCACGTGCTGAGGAAGCACATCGGACCGCGTCGGATAGCGCCAGTAGTCCAGAGACCCGCCTTCGTCGGCGGCCGCGGTGTGCGGATCGTAGTAGGCAGCTTTGTACCACTCGTCCTCAGTGGGAACGAACCACCGCGCCCCGGCGCGCCGTGAGACCAGATGAATGGCCATCGAGAGGTCGTACGCGCCATCCTCCGTCGTGTTGGGCGCCTGATCACCCGAGGGTTTGCCATTGTGCAGCCAGTTGCAAAATCGCGCGGCATCGAGCCAACTGAAGCTGTTGGCCGGCTTGTTGCCGAAATGCTCTTTCACTTCGTAAGTGTATTGTCCTGGGACGCCGAAACGTAAGATGCCGCCGCGAAGACTGGTTGTCATCACATCATCGTACAGGTCGTTCGGATCATCTACAGCCACCGCATTGAGAAAGTCAGCGTATTATTGATCGTTCGTGACTTCGTAGAGCCCGATGCGAAACACGGCGTTGACTGCTCCGTCCCCATTGGTGTCCGAGTCGTTGTTCGGGATTGGCACGGTCACAACCGCCAATGAGTCGTCACTCGTAACAGTCGATGACGCCAAGAAGATACCCTCCCCGCCTCCGGAAAGCGCTGCCCGAAACACGATCTGGTCCGTGTCGTTCAAGGACTTGGCCTTGCCGTCCTGTCCGCCTGATCCGCCGATGCCGAGCATCATGTGGAAGTTGGTGGCAGTGACGCCGAGCTCATTGGAGGACTCATCGATTACACGCCGCAAACCCTGGCCATCCCAAAAGTAGATACCTTCGTCACCGATTCCCCCGGAATATCGCCCCGTAAACGTGACATGTCCGAGCCCGTTGACGATGTAACTGCCGGTTGCAATAAAAGACGCGCCCGGCTGGCCTGGAACCGGATCGGAGAAATCGACGATCTTCTGAATCGAACCACCGCGCTCGATATACAGCCCCGCGTCGTCCGCCCCGAAGCCGATCTGAGCACCGAAGACGACATCGCCCGCTTCGTTCATGACCGGCGCGCTGAAGTCGAAGAAATCAGCGGCGGGGTCTCCTGGCACCTCGAACCCGCCGGAATTGTCAACGACTACCTCCAGCGGATCATCACCTCTGCCGCTGAAAATCCCACGGTTGCCGCTCCCGCCGGAGTAGCCGGCCAAGAAGGCGATGCGACCGACGCCGTTCATCGTCGGGAATTGGTCGATCTGCGAGAACCGCGAAGTTGCGACCTGACTCGGCGGAGGCAACTGGCCGTCGGCGATCCGAAATAGATCTTCGTCCTCTCGGATGTACTGGTACAGCCCCGAACTTCCGACGCCGCCGGTGTAGTCAGCCACGAACGCGCCGTCGCCCGCGATACTCATTACCATGAACGGATTGAACGCGCTGAAACGAGCCGAACCCGGCTGCCCCGGCGGCTGCACGGAGTCATCGGCGAGGCGAATAAGATCCTCGCCGGGACGCCCCAGATACACGCCGTTGTGTTCTGCGAACAGTGCATCGCGAAACGTCGCGATCGTCATTCCGAAATCGTTGTCGCTGACCAATTGAAAGAAACCGGCGCTGTATGGGAAAACCGTAAAACCGATCGCGTCAGGCTGGCCGGGAACCGATTGCAGGGGATTGTCGTCAAAGATCAGCTCCACGTTGCTGCCCGTAAACACGTACAGCCCCTGACTATTGTCACCGAACGAGAAGTTCCCGCGAAACAAGATGTGCCCACTGCCATTGATCACTGCCGGTCCGAATGATGTCCAACTCGAAGCGCCACTCTGGCTGGGAGGATGAAAATCGAAGCTGTCATCGACGGCGCGGCTCAAGCTGTTGCCGCCGAACAGATACACGCCCTCATTGCCGGAAGCGGGCCCGTCGAAGTTGCCCTTAAACGTCACCAAGCCGGTGTTGTTGATGGATGGATCAGTAAACGTGGTGAAGACTTCGCCCGGTCTACCCGGAGGTTCGTCACCGGACACCGCGACGGTTGTCATCACGTATGTGTTCTCACCACCGAACGTGGCGGCAACCATCGTCGTGAGAAGAAGCGCTGCTGCCGTAGCCTGATGTCCTGCATTGATCATTCAAGACCCCGAGAAAAGGCGCTGGAGCGCACGGAAGTCATGAAAATCAACATCACCATCAAGGTCAGAATCGGCGCACGCACAGGCTTCGCTCGTTTGCCCGCCAGGCCCCACAGTGCAATCCAGGAAAGCGGCGAAGTCGAATAAGTCGATTGCTCCACTCTGATCAATGTCGGCGGTGTCGAACACTTCCAGGGCGGCCATATTGCTGACGACGGTATCGCAATCGTCGGTCACAACGACATCGTAGGCGCCGGCATCGCCGGGTTCAACATGCGGAATCACGAGACCGTCGGTGATCGCTCCCGGAATCTCGACACCGTCCTTTCGCCACTGGTATTGAAGAGGCGGCGAACCCTCGACGGCTACTGCGAATGTCGCTTCGCCGCCGGCACAAACGCTCAGGTCGCCTGGGTGGCTCGTCAACAGAGGGGCAACGCATGCGCACTGCGTCATGCGAAAGGTGTACGGCGAGTTGAGCGGCGGCGCCCACGGCGGGTCCGGGCGCCAAGGGCCAAGCTCGATCCAGTACGATTCGCCCGCCGTCAGGCGCACGGTAAGCATGGGGTCGGCATTCGGTGGCGAGCCGGGGCATTCATCGTCCGCCACGGCAAACTCGTCACCATCCCACCAGCCGCAACCATTGATGTAGATGCGCAGAAACATGTCGCCGATAGTGTCACACATGTCCAGCGTATAGTCGCCGGTGCACGTGCAGTCGAACCGGTAGAACACGTCGAAGTAGGGTTTGTCGATCATGAAGTTGATGCAACCGAGCGGGGCAGTCACGGAGTACGGCAAATCACCGTTCGTGAATACGACCGCCCCGTCGCAGGTTTCGTTGGGAGGCGAAATGCAGTCACCCTCCGCCATCGCTCCGCCGGTCATCAGAACAACGCATACCACGAAGAACCATCCAGCCAGTGATTCACTCATTGGCAATACACCTCACGCTTTGCCCATCGCCCAAAGACAATGGTCGCCGCCGCCAGCAACAGCATGGCAAGGACCAGCAGGCCCCAGTGCGACACAGTTGGTATCCCTGAATCGCTGACCAACGTCACCAGTTCCAACACGCCGTAACTTCGGCTGTTGTCGATCGTTTCCAGGATGACACCGGTCGGCGAGACACGGAACAGACCGATACCCTGCCCGGACCCCAGAGTCGATCCGGTTGCGACAAGGTAATCACCGCTCGCCAGCAGATGGACACCCTCGGGACCGGTAAAGGCGAAGCTATTCAGCAGAACGCCGCCTGCGTCGAATCGCTTGATCGCGCCGCCGCTGCCTCGCTCGGCGACGATGACGTCACCGTTGGACTGCACGTCGATGTCGGTGACGTTCCCCACGATGTCGTCCAGCGGATTGGCCACGAATTCGCCGATTAGATTGCCCGTAGTCGAATCGAAACGCAGCAGTTTGCCCTGCGCGATATCGGCGACTAGAAGTTCGCCATTGGCCAGCACCTCCAGGGATTGGGGCTGGTCCAGGTCGGGCGGCGGCAGCGTGCCTGGAATAAACTCGCCCAGAGGATCACCCGCGATGGGAGCGGGCGCGCCGGTCGCGAAGTCGAAACGATGGATGTTGTCGCCGGTCCAGTCTGCCGTGAAGAGGAAGGCACCGTCAGCACTGCGCGCCATCCCGCGAATATTGTCCACCGGGTTGTTCGCCTGAACAGGCTGACCGCCGATGAAGTTGCCCAGGAATGCCCCGGATTCGTCGTACTGGCCAATCTTGCCGTCGCCTCCGGGCTGCGCCACGAGCACCGTGCGATCCGGCCCGGCCATGATGTCTTCGACCGGCCACAAGTTGCCGTTGTTGTCGAAGTCGCCATCGACGAACGTACCCAGAATCAAGCCATTCGAGAGATCGAGACTTCGGATCGCCGTCGGCTGCCCGTCGAACGCGACATTCGTCAGGAGCATGGTGTTGGCCGGCGGCGCCGGCGGCGGGTCGGCGAATCGGCGAAGTGCCAGAGACGGCGTCGACGTCGGACCCAGCGATTCGATCATCGCGTTGATCTCTTCCGGCGTGTCCAACACGGTGAAGTCGAGCATCTCTGCCGTTGCTGTACTGATCGTGTCGAAAAACAACTCGCCGGGGTACACCAATTCCGCTTGCCGCGTGACGGGGTCGAGTGCGCCGATGTCCCACCGTTCGAGCACCAGTTGCGTCGACACGCCGTCGCCGTGTTCAAACATCTGACTCACGGAGACGAGAATCTCGCCGGAGTCCAACACATCCACGCCGCGCAATTGTCCGCTGAGCTGCGACTCGTTGGCCGCCTGAGCATTCCCCTCGAAGAAGATGGTCTCACCAATGTGCCGCGGTGACGCGACGGCCAGTCCTTCAGTATGGGCAAGGTCGTTGGAGTTCTTAAACGTCGTGGTGGCTTGGTCGTTGTTCAGCGTTACCGACCCGCCGCCCCAGTGGAGCGTGCCGTCATCGACAACACCCAAACCCCACAGATCGGCATCGGTCAGGACGCCGGGCGTTCCGATCACACCTTCATCGTAAACCAACTCAAACGTCCAGCTATTGATGAAACCGTCGGTCAAGCCGGTGGGGGTCATTCGGTGCAGGGCACCGTCCAGAATCGCATCGAACGGCGCCGAAAACCCCATGGTCGTCGCATCATCGTAGCCGATCAGAAAGCTCCCGTCGGCTGCGTCGAAATGCAGGGTGCGCATCTCGTTGGCATCGTCGTCGTTGCCGTTCGGCCCGGCGACAGGACCGCTGTCCCACAGCTTGAAAAACTGGCCGACCTCGCCGAGCAACACAAGGTTGCTGTTGCATCCGATGATGATGCCAACATCCGGCACCCACAGAATGATGTCATCCGTGTTCGCAGGTGTACCGTCCAGCAGCAGAGACCCCGCGTTCCCTTGCGTGAACACGATAGGGGCCTCCCCGCGCAACAAGTCCTGCGGGTGTCCCGGAACGGGGTCCGGGCACTGTCCAAATCCCGACGATGATACGAATAGCGAAAGCACCAACACGCACAACGCCGACTGACCACGGCAATACATCATGTCCCTCCAACGATCACCATACAAGTTAACCTACTAAGCCTGGACCGGACGTCGCCTGAACACGAGCGTCCCGATCAACGCCGTGAGCAGCGCCATCACCACCAAGCCCCATTGCGAGACCGTCGGCACGGGATCGGTCGGACCTGCGAACGCAGCCAGCGCCAGCCCCGCATCCGAGTTCTCTCCGAGCAGCAAGATCAACGCGTCAATCTCCGCCGCAGTGTCCAGGATGTCGTGATCGAGCATCTCAGTGTTATTGGCGACATCGGGAATCTCCGCAAAGAAGAGGTCTGCCGCATAGAGCACTTCAGCTGTGCGACGCTGATATGTGTTGAGTGCCACATTCCCGAGATCGGGCACCGAGCAAATGTCTCCCTTATTGCAAACCTCCTCAACGTTGAGCGAGAGCGCCTCCGCGTCCACATCTGAGAGTCCGTCGATGGGGCCGCTGAACAACGTGTTCTTGTAGTCGCCGCTCGTACCGAAGGTCACTTCACCGTCGGACAAGATATCCGCCCCACGCAATTGACCGGTGTAGATCGCAGGGCAGAAAACAACCGCGCAACCGGAAACGCTCGCCTCGAAGAACTTGTCCGGGCCAATGTTGATCGGAAAGGCCCCGCTCATGTCGGCGTGAACCAGTGTGCTCACACCGACTGACAGCGTACCAGGCACGTCCGTGTTGATCGTCTGCGTAGTGCCGGATCCGTAGTACAGCGTGCCGTCAGGATCATCAGAGAGCGCATTGAGATCGCATTGAGATCGCCCGTGCCGATGCAATCGGGAGCCCCGTTGGCACACTCGCTAAACACGCGCGTCCAGGTGAACCCGGTGATGAACCCGGTGGTGTCGACGCTCGTCGGCGTAAGGCGCATCAGGTCACCGTCTTTGATGGTCCCAATCGCGAACCCCACAGTCGACGTGTCTTCGTATCTGATGAAAAACGTGCCGCTCGATGGATCGAAGTCCATACCGCGCATGCCGTTGCGGTCGTCATCGTTGCCGTCAGGCCCAGCCTCCGGACCGCTGTCCCATATCTTGAAGAACTGCCCGACAGTGCCGAGATCAACCGAACCGCCTGTGATGGCAGGAACCCAGAGGTAAATATCGTCACCACGAATCTCGTTCACGCCATCCGCAAGCAAGGTGGCGACCGCCCCGTCTTCTCCTTCGGCTCCACTGAACAACAACGGCGCTTCTCCCCGAAGTAGGTCTTCAGGTGCCCCCGCCGATGCCACCCCACCGCAATTCGCGATCAAAACCAACAGTCCCAAGGCCCTTGAGCAGTAAACAGCGCCTTGTGTCATCGATCCGCCTCCACCATGTACCAATTGCCAATTATCACAAACGTCCCGAGACAATCCCCCGGTGCCCCGTCGGGGCCAACGTCCGATTAGGTGAAGGGTACTCGGTCACGAAAGCGCATGTCAACTGAATATTCACTGAATATGCACTGTCCATCGCGAGCGATTCACGATAGAATCGCTCGCGAGGGCATCTAAGGCCCATCTGAGGCCGTCGGGCTGGCTGGGCTGGCCACCGTTCGACGCACGGAACGACTGAAAGTAGGATTGCGCCATTGAAGACCACTAACCAAACTGACGCAACGAGCCACGCCGATATCGCGGAATTGGCACACACGCTGCAATCCGCGATAAGGCAGTTACTGGGTGACCCGGCCGCCGGAATCAGCAGGCCCACAGATCTATCGCGGTCTTGGAACCTGGAGCAGACCATGTGTGTGCGCGTGTTCCAGGCCTTGCGAAGCAACGATCCGAGCGCGGCACTGATGCGCCTGCCGAGCCCGCAGAGCATTCGCCTTCTTGTCGATCGCGCACGGGAGCACGGCGTCGCCCAGGAATCCGTCGACGAGGCCAGAAAGGCCATCGGACGGCTTGAGCAAATCATCGGCGCGGTCGGAGGCAGGAAATCGAATCTCGATACGCTGCTCAGCAGCGAAGTCCTCGAAGACCGCGCCAAGCTGGAACACGGCGCGAAACAGAATGTTTTTCGCGGGATGAGCCAGCTGCTAGGTGTGCAAGTCGACTGTGCATTGGTTGCGTACTTCGTGCGTCCTTCGGAGAACGCCGGCTGGTGCGACGATCTCGCGGTCTACGGAGCTCGGGGGCTGAGGCGGTTGCGGGCCGAGTTGCCGATCCTCCTCGGTGGCCGAAACTCCACCCGCGATGACGTTGACGAGATGCCTGACATGATTAAGTCGTTGCACAGCCCTACAATCGAGAGCAACGGCTTGGCGACGGCCATCAAGGAATTCTGTAGCGACCCGTTTCCGAATGTCCAGATAGTCCGTGAGGGCAGCACCCTGCTCTACACACTCCCCAAGGCGTCCCGCAGCGCGTACGACGAGTTGTCGCTCATCTTCGCCTCCGATGAGAAAGAGGCATCACCCCTGTTGAGCACGGAGACGATGCACAACGCGCAGTACGCTTTCGCACCAAGGAACCCATCGAAGCACATGCTCCTCGACGTCTTCGTTCACAAGGATGTCTGGCTTGATGTTCATCCGTCGCTCGTCATGGCCCGAAGCGGACCCGGGCACAATCCCAACCGCGCTACCATGAACATGGATCTCGTAGATCACGCAGAGACGATCCAGAATCACGGCTTCAATGCGGCAGCCATCCACACCGAAAAGTTCCCGCGCTACGCTGAGCTCGTTCGTCACGTACACCAACAGATGAAGTGGACGCTGGGCGACTTTCGATTGTACCGATGCATCGTGCGATATCCGGTCGTCGGGCTTTGGTACTCGATGCAGTTTCGTTTGCCTGTAGCGCACCACCGCCATCATTGAGTAGTGTCCCTACCAGGAACACCATCGTCCGCGGCGGATACGAACCTATCGGTCCAGGTGACCTTGGGTGGTTGCTCAGCCACGGAATCTGCCGAAGCCTCTTGACGCGACCCACCCAAATCGTGGCGTTTCAGGCTCTTTGCAATCCACATCCCGCGCGAACGAGGATGCCCGACTGCGACGAAGGACCTGCAGCCCGCGCGGGGTAGCCAACCACTTCCCAACGTGATAAAGGAGTTCGTTGCGAGACCGCCGAAAGACGAACACGGAACGACGCATGCCCAACCTTCTAATTGCCGCATTCCTCTCCGACGTCGCAGCCCTCAATTACGAACTGCTCTGGATGCGCGAACTAACCTTGCTCCTCGGCAGCACACAAGCCGCCATCAGCATCGTTCTCGCCGTGTACTTCCTCGGCCTCGCCCTCGGCAACGAAATCGCCGGACGCGCCGCTACCCGCCTCAATCGCCCGATGGCCGCCTACGTCACCGCCGAACTGGTCATCGCCGTTTGGGCGTTGATATTCCACCCGCTTCTCGACTTCGTCGGTGACCTCTACGCTCAATCTTACCAATCGCTCTCAGCCGGTTCCTCGCTGAATCACCTACTCCGCGCCGCAGGGGCCGCAGCCATTCTGCTGATCCCAACAACATGCATGGGCGTGACCCTACCGCTGCTGGCCCAGTTCGGCACCCGCAACGCCGACGATGCCTCGAAATGGTCAGGGCGGCTGTACGGCGCCAACACGCTCGGCGCAATGCTCGGCACGGCGCTAACCGGGTTCTTCCTGATCGAACACCTCGGCGTCTCCGTCTCCTTGCGCGCAACGTGTCTTGCCAATGTCGCCTGCGCCGCCTGCGTTCTGCCCTGGTTTAAACGCCCCAGCCTAGGTGTCGAACAACCGTCAACACCCCGCAACGCCACACCGATCTCCTCCGCCGACCGCAGACTCCTGCTGGCATTCGGCGTATTGGGTTTCTGCAACATCGCCGCCGAAGTACTTTGGACGCGGTTCTATGCCCTGATCTTCCTGAACGACACCTACATCTTCTCAACCATCCTCATCACCTACCTGCTCGGCGTCGGCGCCGGATCGCTCATCGGCGGCGCGTCACTTCGACGCGTCAAACACCCCGTCTACACGCTGGGCGTCCTCCAGATAGTGTCCGGTGCGTGGACCGTCGCCATGATATACATCGTGCCGGCGATGCTGCCTCGACTGGACCTCCACGCCACGCAGTTTGACGCAGTGCTCAAAAACTACTTTCTTTGCGTCAGCGCCGGAACGCTCGTTCCGACCCTCTGCATGGGCGCTTCCTTCCCCATTCTCGTCCGCACGGTCGTCTCTCACCGAAATCAAACCGGCGCCATAGTCGGCCGTGCCCTCTCGTGGAACACCATTGGCGGCGTCGCGGGAGCAGCCGTCGCCGGATACATCTTCCTCGACCGTCTTGGATTACAAGCAGGAATCCTCATCGTCGCAGCGGCAACCGCAGCCGTCGGCTTCGCCTTGGCAGAGTCGCATGCGAAAGGGCGCCGGCGCCTCTGGCAACCCGTCATCGTGCTGCTATTGCCAGCCGTCACCGCCCTACTGGTTCGCCCGCCCCGCCTTCCGGATTCCCTAATCGAATACCAGTTCCCCCAGCGCGGCGGATTCCGAATTCTCGAATCACGACCTTCAGTCCACGGCACCGTCGCGATCACCGAGGAATCCTCAGGAGAACGCCGCGTCTGGATCAATAGCATCTGGGTCGCTCGGGAACATTCCCACATGGTCATGGGCTACATCCCCTGGCTGATGCACGCAGGACCCATCGACGACTGCCTCGGCATTTGCTGCGGCACTGCCCGGACCTTCGGAGCCCTCCTCAACGTCGGCGTCCAAAATCTCGATCTCGTCGAGATAAACCCTGCCGTAATCGACCTAAGCCGCCAGTGGTTCGCACGCTCGAATCACGGCGTCCTCAGCGACCCCCAAGCGCGGATCATCACCGACGACGGCCGCAACTTCGTCCGCTACACCGACCGATCCTACGACCTTATCACCCTCGAACCCTTGCAGATGTTCCAAAAGGGCGTCGTCTATTTCTACACGCAGGACTTCTACCGCGAAGCCAAGATGCGACTGAACCCCAACGGCGTGCTATGTCAGTGGTTGCCGATCTACTTGATGAACGAATATGAATGCAAGTCGATGATTCGCACGTTCGTCGAAGTCTTCCCCACCGCGATCCTCTGGGGCCAAGCCGGTGACATGCTCCTGATCGGATTCAACACAAGCGGGCCCGCGATCGACTTCGACGAAGACGAGATTCAGTTGCGACTAAGGACACCGGCTCTGCGCACCGATCTGAGCCGCCAATTCGTAACCGACAAGTATGACGCTTACGTCTTCACGCTAGCCGACGGCGCAGGACTCGCCGCAATCAGCCAAGGCGGCGGCATCTACACAGACGACCACCCCGAGTTGGAGTTCACCGCCGCCAGAGGCCGCCAACAGCAGGAATCGGCTCGACTCAACCGGCAGATGATCCGCAGAAACCTCGTCCCCTTGTCCCGTCTGTTCGATTTCCCATCGCCGGAGGTGCTGGAAGAGGTCACCCACCTCCGCGCCCTTTTCCTCGACCTCGCCTCGACCGCCCGAGGCCCCGCCTGGGACGCGATCACCCGGCGAATCGCCGCCACCCGGAAACGGCTTTACCCACAGACGGAGTGACCACGACGACCTTCTGAAAACAAAGACGGTCACTGGATTCCGCGAGCGTTTCTATTCTGACGTCTAATCCCAGACGAACTCGGGTGACCTGACGAGTCCCCCGACGCCTACAGTCCAGCGGCTTCGCACGTCGCCAACCGCCCAAGACGCTCTGCCGTCCCTACGAAAGGCGTGGCTGTGGAATCATCGCGACCCACAGATCAGCCCCGTAGTTACTACGACGGAGAGACGATCTGGAATCGAAAGACGCTCGCCAGTGGATCCGCGGTGCCTACGGCGCGATCAAGGAGACATCTGCAGGCAAGGAGAAAAAGACTGTCACAGTCTGGCCGCACTCGAAGTCCGTACCGAGGTCGAACGTCACGTCGTCGAGTGTGATGACACCGCCCGCCCCGTCGAAGAACGACACGTCGCCGAGGGAAATCGTGTCTTCACAAAGAAAAGTGACGAAACCCGACGTGCCCGGCGTCACGGCGACGTCTGTGGCCGTGCTCCCGGTCTCGAACAGACTGGGCAGCAGCGGGGTCATCTCCACGCGGGATCCGTCAGGGCCTTCAAGAACCAGATTAGCCGTGACGGTCGCAGTCGAGGTGCCGCCGCCAGTGTCACCTCCGGTATTGCCTGGATCCTGAGTTCCATCACCGGGCGCGGACCCGTCGTCGTCGGTGTCGGTGTCGGTGTCGGTGTCGGGATCCGTATCGGCGTCCGGTTCGGTCGGGTCATCACCCGGCGTTGGGTCGGTATCCCCCGGTGCGGAATCGCCGTTCGCGTCATCGTCCGAAGCCGGCGTGTCGGACCCGTCGGCATCGGCGTCGACGGGATCGGTGCCGCTATCGCTGCCGTCGCCCGGCTCCACGCTCGACCCGTCGCCATCGGCCGGCGTGCCGTTATCGTTGGTGTCGACCGGTTGATTCATGTCGGGGACCGCACAGCCCAGCGGAAATGAGAGGGCCGCAATCGACAGTACCATGATGATTGACCGAAGTTTGTTCTGTATCACGTTGATGACCCCGTCGAACAGGTTCTCGAAACTCATGCCCAAACGCTCCGCAACCGAACGCGAGGGCGACATCGCAGTGGTTCTCCACCGCGGCCCCATCGTATCCACATCAGTTCACAGTTACCAGATGCCCCGATTCGTATCGGACGACGGCAGCGTCGCGGGCACATTCGAGGATAATGCCGGTTATTTGCGGGCGTGTTCCGATTCCAGCGTCACACACGACAAACCGATCTCTCGCGTAACCCGCAATGGGAAACGTCGCCCGTTTCGGCAGATCGAGTCCCAGTCGCCGGGGGATGTCGCGCGTCGCGTGATACCCAGAGCCGATTAGAAACGGCAGCACGATCAGGTTCCGATGCCGGGTCAATCCGTAGGCGGATTCAATCGCGGGCTGATCGTCCAAGAAGAGTGCGTGTACCTCCGCAAACAGCGGCCGCGCACGAAGGATGCCCGCGACGTTCAAGGTCGCCGCGCGGCTGCCGCTGTGGCGCGCAGTTCCGTGACCGATCAGAATGACGGCTGTCTGGTCCGGTTCCAGATTGTGGTCCGTGTGGAGTTCGAGAGCTCGTTCTCGAGCCATCGTGGCGCTTCGAGGATGCGTGCGCTCCGCCCCGCATATCCTCACGCATAACGGTCTTATTCGCGGGTGGAATGCCAGGGCTTGCGGATGGAGCGTA
>JAJDDU010000297.1 GCA_029260155.1 Phycisphaerae bacterium
AACCGCCTCGGCCTCACGCTACCCCAGCGTTTGCGTCGAATCGACAAGGTCACCCAAATGTAGTCACGACTTCTACCCCAAAACGGCCATGGCGCTATCCTCCGGGCCGTTCAAACTCCGTAACTGTTCAACTTGGGCTAATCCCAGGCAGCCGAATTGGAATACTTGCTCTTTGGCTTTGGAGTCGGTCTCTCAGGGGAGAAACAGGTGGTTGAGTAAGTACGGCGTGTCACGATTCTGATCCGGTTGCCAAATTATGTGTGGCCCCCGAGCCTGCGGCAAGACCGCGTGTGCTGGGGAAGAGAAAAGTGCCGTGGTGCGTCTAGATCATGACGAATTCAAGGCGTTGCCGGCGGTTGGCGACGGCACCGTGACCATCGAGGTTCTCGCACACCCGATCGGTTCCTCACACCCCGCCTAGCCCGCTATTTGTCGCGACCAGCGCGGCGGCGGTCCAGTTTGGTTAGTTGACGTTTGCGAAGGCGGATGCCGTCGGGTGTTACCTCGACCAACTCATCATCCTCGATGAACTCAAGCGCCATCTCCAACGGCAATTCACGTGGCGGCCTCAGCACAACCGTCTTGTCGGATGATGCCGCCCGGATATTGGTCATCTTCTTGGCGCGGGAGACATTTATGGCTAGGTCCTTATCGCGACAGTGCTCGCCGACGATCTGCCCTTCGTAGACCTGCTCGGTGGGTTTGACGAAAAACTCGCCACTGCTGGCGAGGTTGCCCAGCGCATGCGCCGTGACTTGCCCGGGTTCACTCGCAACCAGCGCCCCGTTGCCACGCCCTGGGATGCTGCCTCGGAAATACTCGTACTCGTAGAAGTTGTGGTGCATGATCGCCGTGCCGTTGGAGGCAGTCAGCATGCGATTTCGCAGCCCGATCAGGCCGCGCGCCGGAACAGTGAATTCCAGCATGCTTCCCTCACCCCGCGTTTCCATCGTCTTGCAGACGCCACGCCTAACGCCCATCAACTCCATGACCGTGCCCACGTGCATCGCTGGAACATCGATCACGCAAAGCTCGATCGGCTCGGTCTTCTTGCCGTTGAGCTCGCGGTAGATGACCTTCGGCTTGCCCACCGCAAGTTCGTAGCCCTCGCGGCGCATGGTCTCGATCAGCACGGACAGATGCAGCATGCCCCGACCGGAAACCTGGAATTCCTCCGCCGTGTGGCCCTGCTCCACGCGCAGCGCAACGTTCGACTGCACCTCTTTGTCGAGACGCTCGCGGATGTGTCTGCTGGTGAGGTACTTCCCCGAGCGGCCCGCAAACGGCGAACCGTTCACGTGAAAAGTCATGTGCAACGTAGGCTCGTCCACGCTGATGATCGGCAGGGGCGCAGGCGACTCCGGGTCAGCCAGCGTGCAGCCGATGTCAATCTCTGGGATTCCCACGACGGCGCAGATATCACCGGCTGGCACCGCATCAACTTTGACTCGTCCCAGCCCGTCGAAGGTGTACAGCTCGCTGATTCTCGCCTTGGTTTGCGTGCTGTCGCGGCCGATGACGACCACGTCCTCCCCGGAACGCAGCACCCCGGAAAAGACGCGTCCAATGCCGATCCGCCCGACGTAGTCGCTGTAGTCCAGCGAGATCGTCAGCATCTGAACAGGGGCGTCGTGCTTCGCTTCGGGCGGCGGTACGTGCTGGATGATCGTGTCGAAGAGATCGAAGATGTGGCCTGGGGTCTTGTCGGGATCGAGCGTAGCAAAACCCTGCGTCGCCGACGTGTAGATCGTCGGAAAATCCAGTGCCTCGTCATCGGCGCCCAACTCGATGAACAGGTCCAGAACCTCGTCGAGAACATCTTCTGCACGCGCATCCGGGCGATCGATCTTGTTGATGACCACGACAGGCCTGAGATGGGACTCGAACGCCTTGCGCAAGACGAATCGCGTCTGCGGCATCGGTCCCTCAAACGCATCGACCAGCAGAAGGCAGCCGTCGGCCATCTTCAGCACACGCTCGACCTCGCCGCCGAAATCAGCGTGGCCCGGCGTGTCGATCAGGTTGATCTTGGTGTCCTTGTACCGAATCGAAATGTTCTTCGACACGATGGTGATGCCGCGCTCTTGCTCAAGGTCGTTCGAGTCGAGAATGCGCTCACCGGACACCTGCGAATCACGAAATTGCCCGCACTGCCTGAGCATCTGGTCGACCAGCGTGGTCTTCCCGTGATCAACGTGGGCGATGATCGCAACATTACGTATGTTGTACGGCTTCAATATATCCTACCTCTGCATGGGCCGGCGAATGAACCCAAGATTGGTTTCAGGCTCAGGGGATCCCCAGCGGACGGTGTGCGTTTCATCCGCACTGCGAGGCGTAGTTGTACCGACATTCGCCCCCGATTTCAACCGCCCGTGCGCCGAGCGGCGCATTCAGAGCCCGGAGCGCTTGCGACGGGTTGACGGATTGACGCTATGACCCCTCTCCAACGACCGGCGGCGGCAGCAGTGTCAGCAGGCTGCTGGGCTGATCCGCCAAACCCGCCGCCTCCAGCAATGCACGGATATCGTCGTACATGACCCCGGATTCACCCCCCGGCGAATCGAAGCGGCCAAGCGTGAGCGCGTAGCCCGTCGGAGCGTCGGGCGACGCGACGAGACGCATCTCAATCGTCCCACCGCACGGTACTGGCTCGTCCACCAGCGGCTGCGGAGCGTCGATTCTGTCCTCGGAGTCGATCAGCGTCGCCCCAGCCGTCGAGGCGTCGTCGAGTTGTCCGATCGCGAAGCGATTGATCGGGCACGTCAACAACGCGGCGAACTCTGTCTCGCGACCGCTCAATGTGAGAGACGACTGAAAAACGCGCGATTCCGAATCGTCCCACCCGAAGTTGATTCGCACCGCCACCCCGGCTGGCGCAGCCGCGTCCAGCAGCATGAAACCCGTCTCTGCAGCTGGCGGGAACCGCGACGTCTCGGGCGATCGTGCCGACAGGTTCGCCGTCCTCGCCCGCACCGAGATAGGCCGCGACGCAACGCCGCGCGTCGAATTCTCAATCTCAATCGCGATGATCGACCCGCAATCAAAATCCAGCCCGCCAAGAAACGGCGGCTCGTCGAAGCCTACCTCAAGCGAGTCAGCCCCGTTTAGCGGATCGGTCACCAAGGCCCCGATCGCCGTGATCTGATTGACGTCGCAATCGAGAATCAGTGAGTCCCAACTACTCGGACCCACCGGAACAGCCCACGACAGCGTGGTGTCGTCATCAACCGCAACACCCAACAACGTGGTGACCAGAAAATCGCTCGTGTTGGTAATCAGCACAGCAAACCGCCCCGCCTCTTCCGCCGGCGCGACAACAGGCGGCACCACGCAGCCCGCCAACTGCAAGATTACCAACGATACAAGAGCGCACGTGCGTAGATTCAAGAGTCAGACTCCGGTCGCGTCAGGGCAGCCAACACCACTGCCTAATCGTAGACCCGCCCAACCGTCCCCACAAGCGGAACGAATCGTCACGGTCAGATACGCGGTGCTTCCAGCTCACACGGTTGCCCGCAGCGGTCTCAAGTGCACTGTCTAACCGCGCTCTTCGCATTCCCAGTGCCCGGAGTTGCGCGCCGCCTATTGCCCTACGATAATCAGCGATCTGCCCCGGACACATCGGGGTGAGCGATCTTGCGGCGAATGATGATGAGCCATGTCACTGACTATCTCGACGACCCATGCACCCGCCACCGATCTGGGCTACCTCCTTCACAAGCACCCGGATCGCTGCCAGAGCTTCGACCTGGGGTTTGGGAAGGCGCACGTCTTCTACCCGGCGGCTGGCGAGGATCGCTGCACGGCCGCGCTGCTGCTTGATGTCGATCCGGTTGGATTGGTCCGCAACCGTCGTGGCCCGGCAGGTGAGGGCTTCCACCTCAGACAATATGTCAATGATCGGCCATTCATTGCCTCTTCCCTGATGAGTGTGGCCATCGCGCGCGTGTTCGGCACCGCTCTGTCCGGTCGATGCGAACAACGAAGCGAACTAGGCTCTGAAGACATCTATCTTGCCGATGGGCAGCCCGAACGCCATTTCGAGATTGTGCAACGTAGAGCCGGCAGGACATTGGGGGACACTCTCGCTCTAGCCGAGGAATGGAAGTCACTTGACTACATCCAGATTGTGACCTTTAACGACTGGAACGAGGGGACGCAGATCGAGCCAGCCGTGGAGTACGGCAATCGTGAGTTAGACACCGTGAAGAGGTTTGTTGACGACGGCACACCGGGATGATCGTATCAATTCCGAAAACCTCTCTCGTCGTACTCATCGGCCCGTCTAGGTCGGGCAAGTCCTCGGCGGATTGCTGCGACACTGCTATCGCGCTGCGGGTTGAGCTTTCGCCGGTCTTCATCACGACGCGCATGTTCGAACGCAGCACGCATGATGCAGTCGGGCGAGTCCATCAGAAGTCCGCGCAGGGCTCCCGCGCGTGCTTGTCGCCAGGCAAGATCGTCACGCGGACGAATAGACAGGCTCTCGACTTTTTGGACCATCGCCCGTGGACCCGCGAGAGGCTGCAAGAGAACGCGCAGGCCCCTCTCAGGCGAGGGGGTTGAGTCGCCTCAATCAGCCGGCGTCGACGCACACTCAATCGAAGAGCGCCTGGAAGGCTCCGAAGTCGGCGAAGTCAACGTCTCCGTCTTGATCAGCGTCAAAGCACGCGCATTGCACGATGGGGCCGTTGCCGCTCGACTCAAGCGGTCCCGTCGTGCAGTCCACGAAATCGCTAAAGTCGGCGAGATCGACACTGCTGTCACCATTTCCGTCGCCCACTCGGAAACACTCGACGCATTGATCCGATTGTTCGTCGCAAAACGGAAGTTCGGGCGTGTCGCACGGTTCGATTCCAGGTTGACAGAAACCACCTTCGCATGCCTCGGCGCCATTGCAGAACTGGCCATCGTCGCATTCAACGGACTCGATGCACTTCTGGCAATCGGGCACCGCTTCACCCATGCAAGTTCCGGTGTCGCACGCATCGTTGGCGGTGCACGCCAGACCGTCATCGCAGGACTCGCCCTCGTTGATCGGAAGTGACTGGCAAACTCCGGTCACGGGATTGCACACACCCAGTTTGCAGGCATCGTCAAGTCCCGAGCAATCCTTGGGCGTGCCAGAGCACGTGCCCGTTTCACAGGCGTCGTTTTCGGTACAGGGATCGCTGTCGTCACAGGCGCCGCCTTCGTTGGTTGGCTGGGCCTCGCATACACCGGTCTCCGAGTCGCATACACCGACTTCGCACGTATCATCAAGCTCTGAGCAATCCACGGGCGTTCCGAGACACGTGCCCGCGTCACAGGATTCGTCCTCGGTGCAACCGTCGTTGTCGTCGCAGACACCACCGTCGTTTGTCGGGCTGGCCTCACATGCACCCGTCACAGGGTTGCACACGCCAATGTTGCAAGTGTCGTCAATCCCCGAGCAGTCGATTGGGGCACCGGAACACATACCTGCTTCGCACGCGTCATTCTCCGTGCAGGGGTCGGTGTCGTCGCAAGCGCCGCCCTGGTTGGCGGGTAGGGCCTCACACACAGCCGTCACCGGATTACACGTCCCCAGGTTACACGTGTCGTCAAACTCGGAGCAATCGATGGGCGTGCCTGCACACGCACCGGCGTCGCAAGCATCGTTCTCGGTGCATACATTGAGGTCGTCACAGACGCCGCCCTGGTTGGTCGGTTCGGGGGCGCAGATTCCGTCAAGCGGATTGCACACGCCCACGTTGCAGTCATCGTCCAGTACTTCGCAGCTTACGGTTGTTCCCGCGCATTGTCCGCCACTGCAGGTATCGTTGTCCGTGCAAGCATTGCCGTCGTCGCACGCCTCTTCGTTCCAGACGTACACGCACATTCCGTCAGGACACGTGTCGGTCGTGCACAGGTTGCCGTCGTCACAGTTTGTTGGGTCCACACACTTCTGGCAATCCGGAAGCGGTTCACCGATGCATGCGCCGGCATTGCATTGGTCGTTGATGGTGCACTCCAAGCCGTCGTCGCAAGATTGGCCCTCGCCGATTGGAAGTGTCTGACAGACGCCGGTGACCGGATTGCAGACGCCGACTCGGCAGTCGTCGTCAAGATCGCTGCAATCGACCGCGGAACCGGAACACGTACCGGCGCCGCAGCTGTCGTTCTCTGTACAAGGATCCGAGTCGTCACACGCGGCGCCTTTGTTGGCAGGCTGGGTTTCGCAATCGCCGCTCACCGCGTTGCACGCACCGACGTTGCAGGCATCGTTCAGCCCGGAACAATCGACCGGCGAACCAACGCACGCGCCCGCGTCGCAGGCATCGTTTTGCGTGCAGGCCTCGTTGTCGTCGCAGGCGCCACTTTGATTAGTTGGCTGGGCCTCGCAAGCGCCGGTCACCGCGTTGCACGTACCCGCGTTGCAGGCATCGTTCAGCCCGGAACAATCGACCGGCGAACCAACGCACGCGCCCGCGTCGCAGGCATCGTTTTCCGTGCAGGCCTCGTTGTCGTCGCAGGCGCCGCCTTGGTTTGTCGGCTGGGCCTCGCATATTCCGGTCGCCGCGTTACACGCACCGACGTTGCAGGCATCATCAAACTCCGTGCAATCAACCGGCGAGCCGATGCAGGTACCGGCGTCACAAGCGTCGTTTTCCGAGCAGGGAATGTTGTCGTCGCATGAACCACCCTGGTTGGCCGGTTGGCGTTCGCAAATACCGGTCACCGCGTTGCACGTACCCACGTTGCAGGCATCGTCCAACCCGGTGCAATCGACCGGCGAACCGACGCACATGCCCGCATCGCAGGCATCATTATCTGTGCAGGAATTACCGTCGTCGCATGTCCCACCCTGGTTGGTCGGTTGGCGTTCGCAGACCCCGGTCACCGAGTTGCACGTACCCGCGTTGCAGGCATCGTACAGCCCGGAACAATCGACCGGCGAACCAGCGCACGATCCCGAACAGCACGAGTCACTTTC
>JAJDDU010000298.1 GCA_029260155.1 Phycisphaerae bacterium
GCGTGGTAACTCTCGTGCCGCGTTACGCAAGTCGACGTAGCGATGGGTCGGTGTTCATCCCCAATGAGTCGTTCTTGATGGGCGGGTTCGCAGCGGCCGGGCACGACGCCGTGCAGTCGCCGTTGTTGTTTCAAGGGGGCAACACGATGGCCGTTCGCGACCCGGCGACGGGGGAGCGTATTCTCCTGATCGGCGAGGCGGAAGTCTATCGCAACACGTCGCTGGGTTTGTCGGCGCCAGAAGCGATCGAGGCCTTTCGCGTCGAATTCGGGGTCGACCGGGTTGTCGTGCTGCCGGCGGTTTCTTTTCATATCGACTTTGAACTAACCGTGCGGGCGATCTCCGGTCGCTTGGTCGCGTTCGTCAATGACAGCCCGGCGGCGGTTCGTATCATCTTGGAGTGCGGGTTGCGGGCGCTTGAGCAGCATGAGGTCGTCAGCGAAACGGATGCGCGGGCGGCCCGGGAGCACTTGGCCGGGGGAAGGAACATAGAGTTTATCAACGCGGTGGCTGGCGCCTTGCGCGCGCGGACGGTAGGGCAGGGGCGATACCCGCTCTCGCTGGCGGGCGTGTTTTCCGCGGGGTCAGCCGATTCGGGGGTGGGCAGCTTCCAACGTTTCTTGTTGGCGATCGACCTGTTGGCGAGCTGGTCCGTGGACCGCGCAAGTCTTCCGGCGGAACGCCACGCCGCAGCCTATGTGCGGTCGTTCCATCGTCGCGATGCCGGTCGGGCACGATTGTACAAGATGCTGTCGGATGCGGGGTTCAAGGTCGTGGGCGTTCCGAGCCTGTCGGAAGGCGAAAATGGGATCAATTACATCAACGGAGTTCACGACCGCACGCGATACCTAATGCCCGCGTATGGCGGGTTATACGCGCCTCTCGATCAGGCGGCTGAGCGCGCATTTCTGGGAGCGTTCGGTGCCGACGTACGCGTGGTCCCGGTCATGTGCGCCGAGACTCAGCAACGTGGCGGAGCCGTCCACTGCGCGGTGAGCGTGTACCCGCGCTGAGTGGCCGGTCTCGTGCTAGCAACGTGGCACAAGTCGTCTTGTGTTCTGTCGCTGGAAACATTGAAGTTTCGGGTGATCCCTGCTCCGGTTTTGGTGTTTGTTCGCACCGTATTGGTCCGCCTATGTTATTGCGACGGAATGGGGCCTGGATTATACTATCGCAGGCGCCGGGAAGATGCAAACGCATCTGGCATTATGAAAACCCCCTCACATTGCTTTGGATTTGGCGGGCAATCGTGGTATGGTGGATCGAGCCAGTTTTGTGGCGATCCGTGTTAACAGGTGTTCCATCGGTCTGAGTGGCCGCATGGGCGAATGGAGTGAAAGTATGAGAAGCAGGCATGCAGGTTGGGTGGCATCCGCCGCTCTTGTCGGGATTGTTGCGGTCGCGGCAAGCGCCCCCATGGCGAACGCGGATGTTGCGAGTGAGACATACGTGTCGTACAGCACGTACGGGACGCAGGCGGGCGCCAGCATCACGATGACGTTTGATGCGTCGGCGTTTGCGGACCAGGGCTGGTCCATCGAACGTGATGAGTACGTTTTTCCCGTATCGGTCGGGATGGAAAACGCTATTACGCTGATGACGCGCGACGGGGAATTCCTGAACATGGGCGGTACGCCGCGCGTGATCGGCACCATTGCGATGCTCAGCGCCGAGGACCGTGAAGTTAAGATTGGCAACTTCCAACTCCCGCTCGAAGGTCGGACAAACATTGCGTTCATGGACGGCAATCACCCGGTGTTCGAGATTTCCGGCGAGTCGCTGGCGATCAACATTACGGGTTCCACGCTGGAAATCAGCGGTTCCATCTCGTTGCACGCGGCAGCGAGTGAAATCGGGCTGGATGCGGAGATTGGTCAAGTTGGCGAGTTTACGCTGACCTCGAGAATCGACGTCACGGACGTGGACAACACGGTTCGGCCAGCATCGATTTCGGTGCCCGGCGATGGCCCGCAGGAACTACCCGGAGCGGATGTGACTGTCGGTTCGCTGCCGACCATGCACAACTGGACCAACGGAAACGCGATCGGCGGGCTGTTGGCGTACTCGGTGGCGACCACGTCGTGCAACGTCGGCACGCAGCCTCTGGACTGGTTCACCGGTCCGAACACACGTCACCCGGTGATCGGGCAGAACCTTTACCGTTTGAAGGAGGGGCGTTTCGAGCAGCTCGGTCAGAGTTGGTTGAAGCATGGCTTCTGTGCGTTGCAGCAGAATGTCTGCCAGAGTTGTTCGCCGGTTTGTGGCGGTTGCTGCTCCCAGCTCGGCGTGGGTTGCTCTGATCCGTACTCCGCGGCGCGCAACGGGCAGTTCAGCAACATGGGTCCCAAACGCGAGATCAACGTTGCTGAGGGCACGAATCTCGGCAACCACGCCTTTGCCTCCGGTAACGGGACGCTCAGAGGTCGCCTGCAGGTTCGCAAGGACGATCTTGATCCCGCGCTGAACCCAGGGGCGCTCTACTATATTGAAGGCCAGTACGTTGCGCAAGATGACGCTCAGTTCGGCGACCGGACCAATGACAACAACAATGCGTCCTACCGCCGCGTCAGCGTGGTTGGGTCGAACTACGCTCTGAGCTTCGCGGGCGGCACGATCCGAGAGAAGGCCGGCATTCACGCGTGGAAGGTTTCGGACCCGGACGTGCAAATCGTCGAAATCGATGTTCCTGGTGACGGCCGCTTCACCATGGCCTGTCGCGCCACCGACAACGGCGACGGAACTTGGCACTACGAGTATGCCGTGCACAATCTGAGCTCCGATCGCAGTGCGCAGTCGTTCTCGGTTCCGCTTGCCTCCGGTGTTGTCGCGTCCAACGTTGGTTTCCATGACGTCGACTACCACAGCGGCGATCCTTACTCGCTGACGGACTGGGCTGCCACCGAAGGCGGCAATAGCTTGACGTGGAGCACGGAGACGTTTGCCCAGAACGCGAATGCCAACGCGCTGCGTTGGGCCACGATGTACAACTTCCGTTTTGATGCCAACAGTGAGCCGGTACTCGGGGAGATCTCGCTCGGCTTGTTTAAGACCGGTTCGCCGGCGGCGATGTCTGCTGCAGCGTTCGTCCCATCGGCCGCCGGACCGGCGATCATTCACGGTGCGGCTAGCACCTCGTTCGCGGATCACGCGTTCGGTGGGTACATCGATCCGAAGGTTGAGAGCGACGACGGCGTCAATGTCAATCTGGGTATCGACACGGTGACGGCGGTGTTCAGCGAGGCGGTCTTCGCCATGGGTGGCGGAGCTGTGACCCCCGCGAGCTTCATCGTCACGCAAACGGGCGCCGGGGCTGCCCCGACCGTCATGGCAGTTGATGCCAGCGCCAATCCTGCGATCACTCTCACGCTCAGCAGCGCGATCACCCTGCAGGAATGGACCACCATCCGTGCCAACGTGCAAAACGCTTCCGGCCAGGCCATCGGGAATCTCGGCGACCAGGGTCCCGGCGTAAACGAGCCCGACCGGATCGACATCGGCTATCTTCCGGCTGATGCCGACCAGAGCGGCGCGGTCTCCCCGTTCGACCTGTTGGCGTTCCGCCAGATCGTCAACAACGTGGTCACGCCCGACAACGGGATCGATCTGGACATCATCGATACCGACCGCAGCGGCGGCTCCTCGCCGTTCGATCTGCTTGCCTTCCGGCAACTGGTCAACGGTGTCAGCCCGCCC
>JAJDDU010000299.1 GCA_029260155.1 Phycisphaerae bacterium
GGGCTCGATAATCGCGTGATCGACCCCGGTGAGGAAGTGGGCGTCCCGGAGGGGGCGATCGCATGCCGAGAACGTATCGGTGGGCTTCTCCGTTACTACTATCGCCAAGCTGCCTGACTCAGATCAAATGGTCACATGCTCCCAGGTGCAAAGAAACACCGCGCGCGGACCCTGGCTTGTCGGCACGCCGGACGACGAAATCCCTCTGTGCTTGTTGCCTACAATGCGTCCGCCGCGCGCGATCGAGTTTTTGGACATTACGAGATTGGCCGCGAGCGTCGGTTCCGCGGCACGGACGTGCTCGATTTTATTAATCGGAGGCCGACATCTTGCCGGGGAAGCAAGAAGTCCACGATCAAGAAAACACGCCTTTCGGCGTAGGAGAGGGCATTGTGCGTCAATCGATAGACCTAGTGGAAACCCCAAGGGAATTCGCCCTTGCTTTTTGCTGTGCGCGCGTCACATTGACTGTGCTAAACGTGCCGCTCTTTGAAAACAGAAGACCATCGATCAGTGACCGTGGCAGATGGTCCGGTGTCCGCGAGGCCCGGCGACCACACCCCTCGGGCTGTGCGTTTAGCACATCTGTCCGGTCCTGCGCGCAAAAGGAGATATCGCAATGAAAACAGCGGTAGGTTTGCGTAACGAGTCCAAGCGGAAGCTGCCTTGGCTCGTTTACTGGTGGGGTGACCCCGACCCTGACACGGGTCAGCAGCGGAAGTACAGCCAGTCGTTCAAGTACAAGGCCGACGCCAAGGCCTTCCATGCAGTGAAGCAGGCGGAGCTCGACGCTGGCGGCCCTCGCGACAGGCCGGCGGAGGTGACGCTCGGTCAGCTGTTCGACGAGTTTACCAAGGCTCGCTTGGAGCACCTTAGCTACTCCTCGCAGCAGTGCTATGACCGGACGATCAAGCAACTCCGGGCGCACTTTGGCGGCGGGCGCGAGATCAGGAAAATCGCCCTTCGCCACGCTGAACAGTTCATGGCCGGCCGCAAGCGTATGGACGGTCGGCCGAGCGAATTGTCCAGCTGGGCAAAGGCTCAACACCTCAAGCACTGCCGTGCAATCTTCGGCGCCGCCGTTGAGTGGGGCTACATCGATCGCAATCCCTTCTCACCGCCGAGGGGTGGGGGCAATTCACCGTTGCGGATCAAGCCGAAATCGGGACCGTGGCATCACATCACGCCGGAGGAGTTCACGCTGCTGCTCGCTGAAGTGCCTACCGCTCGCTTGCGGGCCGCATACTGGCTCATGTACGGGTGCGGATTGAGACCTGGCGAAGTGTACAACCTGACGGCCGACAGGATCGATTTCGCGCGTCGCCGCGTGCACATCGAGAATCGCGCCGCCACCGAGAAGCTACCTCCGTTCAGGATCAAGGCCGACGGCCAGTCAACGCAGGGCAAACAGCGGTCCACGCCGATTCCCGAGGCGGCTATGGACGACCTGGCGAAGGCCGCGGCCGACGCGTTCAAATCGGGTGGCCTGATGTGCATGACGCCGGAGCGGTTTGCTACCGTCAAGCGCAACTGGCGTGGGTGCAGCGCTGGCATCCCGTGGGGTGGTCGAAGACATCACCGCCCGTGGCTGAACAGCGACATGATCAACAACCTCTTGCGTGACACCAAGCGGTACATGAAACGGGCAGGCGTCGATCTCACTGCGCCGCTGACGCTCACTACGTTTCGCAAGTCGTTTGGGCAGAACCACGCGGACAACGGGACGCCACCGAAGACCTTGGCCCAGCTGCTGGGTCATTCCGATGTGAAGGTGACGATGCAGTTCTACAACAGAGTGACGGATGCGAACGAACGGGCCGCCGCCGCCGTCACGGATCGCATCTTCGCGCAAGCGAACCAGCAACGGATCCAGCGCGATGCCAGCTAAGAATCCCGCCTCAATTCCACTGGAGTTCCACTGGCGCTCGATTTCGCCAACTCCAGCCACTCCCCAAAGATTCATAAGTGCTTGTCACGAAAGAACTGGGCGATATAGGACTTGAACCTACGACCTCCTGCGTGTCGAGCATGAACTCACGTCCATACATCGCCTTCCAAGGGCCAAGAACCGCGTTTTTCGAGCCGAAAACGCCCCTCTCTGTATGTGTTACACTGGCGCTACGGTGGCGTTACGGTGCTTCCACGTTGGCGCTCGGGACAAACAGACACTGAGTTGACACCGTGGCGGCTGAGGGTCTCTCGATGCCCTCACCCAGAATACTCCAGACCACAGGACCGACATTCCACGCCAGTTCGAAAGGGCCAGAATCCTTAAGCCCTTTATTGACAACATGTACGGAATAGACGGGAGGCACAACGACGGCAGAATCGAGTCTATTCAGAGAATTGACTCGGGAAGAATAATGATGTACAGTATGTTGTACAACGCAACGCCGATGGAGAAGATCATGGCACGCAGCACGGACATTACAAGCTTCACCGACCACCGACGATACCTCCGGGACCACCTTCGCCAAGTCCAGGAAACCGGCCGGCCGCTGTTCGTCACGACCAACGGCGAAACGAACGCCGTAGTTATGAGCCCGCAGGCCTACGATGCCCTTGCCGACAAGGCCGAACTGGCCGAGAGCCTGGCGATGCTCGATCGCAGCAAGGAAGACATTCGCACGGGTCGCACGCAGCCGGCGAAGTCCGCGCTCAAGAGAATCGCCGATGAGCTCGGCCTACAGCTTAATCGATGAGCAACTACGCGGTTGAGTTGACTGATGCCGCCATGGCTGCGATCGCCACACAGGCGGAGTACATTGCCGTCGAAGCGCAGGCACCCCTAAGCGCGGAGAGTTGGCTTGCCAAGATCTGGGATGCGGTCGATTCCCTTGAACAATCGCCTCGGCGAGCCGGCAAGGCCGAAGAAGATGCCTACGTCGAATACGAAGTACGGAGGCTCGTCATCGGCACCCACCTTCTGCTGTTCACAATCGACGATGACCGCCAGAAGGTCTGGATCATCGGGCTCCGCCACGGCCACCGTCTTCCACGCCCGGGCGACCTGCCGGTGGAGCCGGATTCACTCGACTCTTACACAGACTTCTGACGCGCGCTCGGCCCGAACGCCGATCGCTTATCTGTCCCTCCTGAATACTCCGTAAGACTTGTCAAATGGAGCAAGAGAACATTTGCAAGCAACGCCGCCTGAAACCGCAGACGACTAGATCATGGAACACCGTAGTTTTCCTTGATACCATTGGCTCTTGCGGTCCAGGAAACCTGCGGACTAACATGACATTCGCGTCGTCGATACGTGTTGCCAAGGAGTGGGCAAAATGAGCAAAGACAAGAACGCCCGTCAGAAGAGCAAGCGAAAAGAGAAACAGCGACAAGTGAGACAGCGACAGGCAGGCCTGCGACGCGAGGACTCGAAGAAGCGGGACCAGCCGTCCCTGCGGCTGGTCAAGGAGCCGCCGGGTGGATCGGATTCCCTGCCATCGCCGCCCTCCCGCATGTTCATGGAACGAACCATGCAAGAGTTTCATCAGGCGCTGGAATCGCAGGAGTTTGAAAGCGAAGACGACGTCAACGCCTTCATGGCCGACTTCAACGCGCGCGGCGGCTCGACGTTGCCCTCTTCGGCTCGGTCGCGCACACTCGCCGAGAAGGCGCAGGAGTTGGCGTATCAGGCGATGGAGGCGGACAACATCGACACAGCCGTGGCACTGGCGATGCAAGCGGTCAAACAAGATCGTCGCTGTGTGGACGCGCTGGTCATCCTCGCGCATGCGGGATCGGCCTCGCGAGACGAGTTGATCGACAACCTTGAGAAAGCCGTCTGGATGGGCGAGCAGGCGCTCGGTGAGGATTTCTTCGAGGAGAACAGTGGCCACTTTTGGGGCCTGATCGAGACACGCCCGTACATGCGCGCCCGGCACGAACTCGCCGAGCTGCTGCGTGAGGCCGGTCAAACCGACGCGGCCATCGGGCACTACGAGGCCATGCTCGATCTCAACCCCAACGATAATCAAGGCGTTCGCGACCTGCTGCTCGCATGCTACCTGACGCGAGGTGAACGCGACGGCGCACGCCGCCTACTCGACCAGTACGAAGAGGACTCCAGTGCAACCTTCCAGTGGTCTCGCGTCCTCGAACGGCACCTTGCCGGGGACGAAGTCCAGGCCGCAACAATGTTGGCCGAAGCGCGGAAGAACAACGAATTCGTCGAGCCGTACCTCACAGGCAAGAAGCGGATGCCCCGTTCGCTGCCGGACTACTACTCGCCGGGCGACGTGTCCGAGGCCAAGTATGTGGCGGTGAACCTGCGTCCGGCCTGGAAGGCACACAGCGCAGCCGTAGCGTGGCTGAAAGAACAAGCTCCGTGACATTGAGGAACCGGCGGTTGGACAATGCTAACTGCGGCCGTTGTCAGATAAGGACTTACATCGTTGCACCCCTTGACGATCTTGCGTACGCTCGCCGCGAATCAACAGTCCTGGAGCCGTGTGAAATGAGCGTTCTACAGGTCGTTCTCGTCCTGATTCGAGGCGTCGTCGGCGACCGCGCCGGGTTGGCCGCTGAGAATCGCGCTGCGTCAACAGCTCGCAGTTCTGCGGGACAAATCGAAGCGCCCGCGGCTTCGCATGCGCGACCGCGTGTTCTGGGTCTTGCTTTCCCGGCTCTGGTCGAACTGGCGTTTGGCGCTCCTGATCGTCCGACCCCGTAGTGTCCAAAAACTCGATCGCGCCCGAGGATGAGTTGCGAGCGCCCTCGATGCAAGGTGGAACCGGTTTACGTCAAGTGCTGAAAGCTCACTGCGCGCACGGCTCGCAAGAGACGGCAAGTGAATTCCCGTCCGATTCGAGCTACGCGGCCTTGCGATAGTAGTAGCGAAGCAGCCCACCGATACGTTCTCGGCATGCGATCGCCCCCTCCGGGACGCCCACTTCCTCACCGGGGTCGATCACGCGATTATCGAGCCCCTGGTGATTCCGCTCGTGATGATAGTGTGCCAGGAACTCGTTGATCGCGTTGCGCAATGCGCTCTCGCCAAAGAAGATCATGCGGTTCAGGCAGCGCTCCTTCACGGTCCGCACAAAGCGTTCCGCGTAAGCGTTCAAGTTCGGCGAACGCGGTGGAAGCCGCAAAGCCTTGATTCCTTCCTGCTTCAGAAAACTGCGGAATTCCGCGGTGAAGATCGTGTCGCGATCCATGATCAAGTATCGAATGCCCAGCAAAAACCCGTCGACTGGATCGGTGGTGTTTCGGGCGATCTGCTTGATCCAACTCGCGTGAGGATGTGGCGTGATGCCCGCAACGTGCACGCGCCGATTCGACAGCTTGATGAAGAAGAGCACGTAGTACCGGGTCAAGCCAAAACGCGACCACACCTCCACGGTAAACAGGTCAGTAGCGGCCATCGAGTCCCAATGTGCCTTGAGAGAGGTCGACCAGGGCATGCGCTTGCTGCGCTCCGGGGCGGGTTCGATGCCGTGCGCCTTCAGAATGTTGGAAACTGTCCCCCGGGAAACTTCATGGCCCAGATTGGTGAGCGCTCCCATTATCGTCGTGAGGCCCCAACCAGGATTCTCCTTCGCGATGCGCACCGTCAGTTCGGCGATCTCCTCCGCAACACGCGGGCGGCCCGGCCCTCGTTTGCTACTGTAGTCCCACTTCCGAGCGACCAGCTTCCTATGCCACGCCAGGATCGTGTCCGGCGTCACGATCGACGCGACCTCGCGAAGAACTTTCCGCCCGAGGATCTTCCCTTTGACCGCAAAGCGTCTCCGCTCATCGTCGGTGAACCGAATCCGCTCACCCTTGAGTTTGGTTTTCAGGATCCGGTTCTCCTCCTGAACGTAGGCGATCACGTCCTGCTGCTGCCGGTTGATCCAGCCAGCCAGAGTCACGAGAAGGAGTTGCCAAGGTTGCAGTGTGTTCATGAACACGATTCTACC
>JAJDDU010000300.1 GCA_029260155.1 Phycisphaerae bacterium
CCTTCTCGATTCATGGCTCTGGCGCCCGGATCCGTGCCCATGACGCCCGTCTCACCCGCCAATGCGTGTCATCGAACAACGCCATGATCACCGAAAACGAACACAAACGCCGCGATCCCCGCTCACCGACCCAACCACCAACGTCTCACGCCAGCTCCAACTTCCGGTCATCCACTACAACGCCAACAACACGCCCATCCGCTCTCACCCTTCCACCCGCACGCGCCTCATCCGTCCACGAACCCTGTCCCCCAGCAGCTTCTTCTTCACACTTCTTCCTTCTCCATTCCACCCGCCAAACTTCGTCCCACCCACCCTGACCGGAACACGCCGAACCCACAAACTCGCCCTCCAGACCCATGACGAACTCAACGAAACCAACGAACCCCGCATCAATCCAGCATCTCCCCGAACCGCTTCGCACTCACCGTTTGACTTCCTTCTCCCTACCCCTTGATTTCCCTGCAATTGAATATGATTCGATTTTCGTAACCCGCCGTAATCCGAGGAATGACAACGCATTAGCGGCAGCTCGGCGGTTACGAAAAGAAACGCTTTGACTCCGGCCGATCCCGAATTAAGGCGCGTTTTTCAGGGGTATACGGAACGATATCCGAGCAATTACGCGCTCTGTTTTTCAACGATTGGGTGGGCGTTGCGGACGTGAATGGCACCATCGGTCGGTGTGGTCGCCCGAATCGCCACGGCCCGGTGTGCTCAGCTGATCACGCCGGGAATCGGGCAGGCACGAGCCATGGTCTTCCCAACAATCGACGTAGGGGAAGCGCTAGCATCGCCGCCGGCCACCCAGATGTTGCCCGACATGCCGTGCGTGAACAGCCGGTCCAGATCCGTCAACCAGATGAAGGCGCGTGGCGGCGTCGCGTGCACCAGGCGGCAGAGCTTATCCAACCGTTTCGATGTGTTGCTTACGAAGAGGAGTCGGAAGCCAGTAAATTCGCAATCCCACAATTCCTCGTACCGTTTGTATCCGCAGCTTCGGAAGTACTGCTGATAGGTGACGATCTTCTGGTGAACGTCCAGCGACCCGCCACCGGCGCCCGACAGCGTCTCGGTCCCCATGTCCATTTCGAGGAAGAAAAGGAGCGCTTGGCCGCTCCCCTTGTCGGTGATCGAGAACGCCCCGTCGGGCGTGAACGCAATCGGCTCACCGCCGGCGCGCACGGTCGGCGCGTGATCGGAGATGCCACATGTGTCGCCCAGCCCCCTCGGTACGAACGGAGACTCACTGGACCAGAATCGTACGTTCAACCTGGATACCGTGCGCTCCAGGTACACCAAGTGAACGCGAACCCAGTTGATCGCGAGCAGATGATCTGCGCAACGAATCCCCGTCGCGGTGATTTGCTTATGAGGCACGACGCGCGAGATCAACTTCTCATCGCGCAACAGATCGATCCCAGGATTGGTCAACGAGGTCCTACCCTCCGGCCGGCCGCGGGTTCGGCAGGTTGCAGGCATGTTGACTTCGGCCAAACCGCCGGCCGTGAGCTTCTTGACGCGTTTGCGTGTCGCGGCTTTGCCAATTTCGCACAGCGCACTGACTTGGCCCATGGTGAGCAGCCTGTAATCCGCCAAGGAAACGAGGAGTTCGCGGTCGTTCTTGTTGAGCTTGGCTGTTATCTCATCACTCCTTCCCATCGCGCGGCCAAGTATGGCGGCCGGCCACGGTCGCAAGACCACGGGCGTTCTTGAGTCGCCAGGCGCCCGGCTTCCCCACAGCGCCCAAGCCCGATGACGTAGCGGGAAAACCGCTGGTTGTGTTTCACGCCGGCGGTTCTAGGATTGCGAATCTCGGAAAACACGACTCCGATGAGAAAGATCTAGACGCCCGCCGAGAAGGTCAAGTTGTCACGCTGAGCGCGAACGAATGGACGTGCGGTTTGCCTGACAGGGAAACGCGGTGACGACCACCCAGTGCCCCGCTGGTGCGATGCCGATTGGAGCAGGCGAACCCACGGAGACGATTTCCATGGCCCAAACACGCATGATCATGCGTCTTGATGCACTACCCCATGATGTGTCATTCTCCATGAGATCGGGCGCACGCGATTTGCGTGATGCCGCGTCGATGGTACGCTTGCTGAACGATTGGGCGGCAGTGCCAGGAAACTCAGGTAGCAACAGGCGAGCGGAGCCGTTTGATGGGCATCGAAATGCACGAGCGGGTCGATTGGGATAGCGATCGACGAAGTCAAGGAGTGTGCGGCATGCGCGGGAACGTGAATTGGATGATTGTTTTCGCTGTTCTGATCGGGTTTGGCTCCACGGCAGTTCCCGTTGAAGCCCAGAGCATCATCTACGTTGATGATGACGCTCCGCCTGGCGGCGACGGGACATCCTGGGGCACGGCCTTCAATTATCTGCAGGACGCCCTTGCAGCCGCGGTCCCTGCTGACGAAATCTGGACCGCTGCCGGCACATACAAGCCCGACCAGGGCGCCGGGCAGATTCCTGGTGACCGCGAGGCGAGTTTTCAACTCATCACGGGCGTCGCCATCTACGGGGGATTGGCTGGCGATGAGGATCCGGCCACCTTCGACCTAGACGATCGTGATTTCGCTGGCAACGAGACCATCCTCACCGGCGACCTGGCTGGCGACGATGGCCCTGGCTTCGCCAACAACGACGAGAATAGCTACCACGTCATCACAGGTAGCGAAACGGCCGAGACGGCCGTCGTGGATGGGTCTACCATCACGGGCGGAAACGCCGATCATTCGGATTTCCCGCACTATTTCGGTGGCGGCATGTACAGCAACTTGGGCAGCCCGACGGTGGCCAATTGCGCGTTCATTGGGAACACGGCCAGCAACTGGGGCGGCGGGATGTTTAACGAAGACATCAGCAGCCCGGCGCTGACCAACTGCACGTTCAGCGGGAACACTGCCAGCGGCGGAGGCGGGATGTTTAACGCCCTCAGCAGCCCAACGCTGACCGACTGTACGTTCACCAGGAACAACGCGGCAGGCAACGGCGGCGGGATGGGCAGTTTCTTCACCAGCAGCCCGACGCTGATCAGTTGTACGTTCACCGGGAACACGGCACGCCGCGGCGGCGGGATGGCTAACGCCCCCGGCAACCCGACGCTGACCAACTGCACCTTCAGCAAAAACACGGCCGGCGAGTACGGCGGCGGGATGTACAACGGTTCCAGCATCCCGACGCTGACCAACTGCATGCTTTGGGGTAACTACGACAGGGGCGGCTCAGATGAATCGGCCCAGATCCATGGCGGGTCGCCATCGGTGGCTTACAGTTGTATCCAAGGTCTCGACACACTGGCCGGTGAAGGCAACATAGGTGACGATCCCCTCCTGACCAGCAACGGCATGCACTTGCGGGCCAGCTCCCCGTGCATCGATGCCGGCGATCCGTTGGGAGACTACACTGACGAGACCGATATCGACGGTGAACCGCGTGAGATCGGTGGTCGCGTCGATATGGGAGCGGACGAGTTTCTGGATACGGACGGCGACGCGTTGCCGGACTGGTGGGAACAGCTTCACTTCGGCTCACCGACGGCAGGTGTCGCGAGCGTGGACTCTGACAATGACGGGCGAGACAACCTGACCGAGTACGTGGGGGATACGGATCCGCTGGAACCGCCACGAACCTACTATGTGGAACTGACCGGCAACGACGACTGGGACGGTCTGGCAACGGAGTGGGACGGCGAGCACGGTCCGAAGGCCACGATCCAGGCCGGGATGGACGCCGCCCATCCGTACGAGGGTGACGTCGTCGTTGTTGGCTCCGGCACGTACACGGGCGCCGGCAACCGCGACCTGGACTTCTTCGGCAAAGCGATCATCGTGCAAAGCAGCGACCCCAACGATCCCGAGTTGGTATCGGCTACGGTAATCGACTGCGAAGGCACGGAGGCGGTCGAGCACCGGGCGTTCTGGTTTCACTCCGGAGAGGGTCCCAACTCTGTGGTTGCCGGGTTCACGGTCACCGGAGGTTACGCCACCGATGGTGGAGCTGTCAGCTGCATTCTCAGCAGCCCGATGCTGAGCAACTGCACCTTCAGCGAGAACTCGGCCAACGGCGATGGCGGCGGCATGTATAACAGTTCCAGCAGTCCGACACTGGCCAATTGTGCGTTCATTGGGAACACGGCCAACGGCGATGGCGGCGGGATGCGTAACGAAGACAATAGCAGCCCTACGCTGACCAACTGCGATTTTAGCGGGAGCACGGCACGCCGCGGCGGCGCGCTGTACAACGACACCAGCAGCCCAATGCTGACCACCTGCACGTTCAGCGGGAACACGGCTAACGACGACGGAGGCGGGATGTACGTGAGCGTTCGACGAAGCACATCTTGAGGCGTGGCGCCGCGGCGGGATGATCACCGTCGGAGGTGCTG
>JAJDDU010000004.1 GCA_029260155.1 Phycisphaerae bacterium
ACCTTCAGCGGGAATACGGCAGGCAACAAAGGCGGCGGGATGAACAATGACGACAGCGATCCCACGGTGATGAGCTGCACGTTCAGCGGGAACACGTCGTTCCAAGGCGGCGGGATGTACAACGTTAGCAGTCACCCGACGGTGACCGATTGCGCCTTCAGTACGAACTCGGCCCAACAGGGCGGTGGGATGTACAACCTTGTCAGTCACCCGACGGTGATGAGCTGCACGTTCAGCGGGAACTCGGCCCTCCAGGGCGGCGGGGTGTACAACGTTGCCAGTAACCCGACGGTGACCAACGGCGCCTTCAGCGGGAACTCGGCCACCAACAATGGAGGGGGCGGGATGTACAGTCGCAACAGCAGCCCAACGGTGACCAACTGCACGTTTAGCGAGAATACGGCCAACGACGTCGGCGGCGGGATGCACATTGACGACAGCAGCCCGACGGTGACAGGCTGCACCTTCCGCGAGAACTCGGCAGGCTTCGACGGCGGCGGGATGTATATCGGGGGAATTGGCATCCCGACGCTGATCGGCTGTGAGTTCTGTTTCAACACGCCCAATGCCATCAGTGGCCTGTACACCGACGGCGGCGGCAACGATCTGGAGAACTGCGATCAGTTGCCGACTGAGGGCACGTGCTGTCTGAGCAGCGGCTGCATCATCGCGAGAGAAACAAACTGCATCGCTGCAGGCGGCGTCTACTGGGGCGATGCCGACGAGCCTGGGCCAACAATCGTGATGCGGGAGCCATTCGCACCGAACGATCGCCCAATGACCAACGGCGGCGGTGTAAGTTCGACCCGATTGGTCTGGACGAGCCACGTTGAATTCACCGATGCCGATTTCTCGATTGTTGATTCACTGAGCCAGCCCGTACCGTTTAGCGTTTCGGGAAGCGGTTCAGCAATCATGCTCATATCCTTTGGGGCGACGCTTCTGAACGATGATTACATCATCAACGTAAGCGATACGGTTCAAAGCCTTGGCGGTGTGTCCATCGACGGGGACGGTAACGGCATTGCGGGTGGTGACGCGGTGTTCTCCTTGCGGCATCGCCTCCGTCACGACAGCGACGATGACCGCGACGTGGACCTGCCGGATTTCGCGGAGTTCCAGACGGTTTTCACGGGACCGTGAGTGCGGGGGGGAACCGCCTGGCATGCCGCCGGAGTAGCGTCGCCAGTGATATGACTGAATGAGTAGAACGTGATTTGCATTTCTAAATGTGATATCCAGGAAGCCGGCGAAACACTGTTTCGCTGCTGTCAGAAACGTACAACGCGTATCTGACGTTATCGAAATGGGCAGCGGCACCCGGGATGTGGCCACCAACCCCGGAAGGGGGACGGACACACAGCCGTGTGCTTGTGTTCACCAGCCGTCGAAGCTGCTGACCCGTAGAGCCGGATGCCTCAAGAGGTGCTTGTCCGGTTCGAGGGAGGCTCCTGGAAGTAAAACGCTTCTGTCAAACGGAGTTCCAATCTCCAGGTTCTCTTTCCTACGCGATGCGTGAAGGTGGGCGACCGGGACATGCTTCGCACGACGTGCGAAGTTGTCTTCTTAAGACCCCATGATCGTGCTATGCTACATCCCGTGCAGGCCCACATCATCAGTATCGGCACCGAACTGACCGCAGGCCTAACCGTCGACACCAACGCCGCGTGGTTGGCCAAACGCTTGGCTGCCGTCGGATTCGTCGTGGACCGCCACGTCACCGTATCCGACAACCAGCCCGCAATAAGCGATGTCATCATCAGTGCAGCGGCGCACGCGGACATCGTACTCATCACCGGAGGACTCGGCCCGACGGCCGACGATCTGACCCGCGAAGCACTCGCTGGTGCGGCCGAACGCCCGCTCGTCCTCCACCGGCCATCGTTCGATCAGCTGAGTGCCTACTTTCAGAAGATTGAGCGCGCCATGCCCGACACCAATCGCCGCCAAGCCTACATGCCCGAAGGGGCCGACGTCATCGACAACGCCCGCGGAACAGCCCCCGGAATCCGCCTCCAGATAGGCTCCACGACAGTTTTCGCGTTACCAGGCGTACCAAGCGAAATGCGGGCCATGTTCCGGGAGACGGTCGAGCCGGAACTGAGAGGACGATCGGCAGGGTCAGTCATCGTGACCGGCACCCTCCGCTGTTTCGGAATGGGCGAAGCCCGCCTCGGCGAGATGATCGAAGACCTGATGACCCCCGGGTGCGGACCCCTCGTCGGTGTGACCGCCGCCGACGCGATCATCAGTGTGCACGTCACCGCCCGCGGCGCGAACAGTCTAGAAGCCTCCGCCGCCGCCGACGACACGTTGGCCGTGCTCCGAGATCGCCTCGGCAGCCTGATTTTCGCAGAGAAAAACGAGACGCTCCAACAGGCCGTCGCGACCTTGCTGATCGAGCGGAAAAACACGGTCGCCACGGCTGAATCCTGCACAGGCGGGCTGCTGGCTAAGAAACTGACCGACGTGCCCGGCAGCAGCGCGTACTTTCTCGGGGGATTCGTTACCTACGCCGACGAGGCCAAGACGTCGCAACTCGGTATATCGCCCGAGGCAATCGCTCAACACGGCGCCGTCTCCGAGGAGGTCGCCGCCCTCCTCGCGGAGGCATGCCGCAGCCGCCTGAACGCCGATTTTGGCCTCGCCACGACCGGAATCGCTGGTCCAACCGGTGGATCAGCCGAAAAACCGGTCGGACTCGTCTACATCGCCGTCGCGACCAAAACCGAGACCGTCACCCGTCGCCTGCTGACCAACGCCGAGCTCGGAAGAGACGTCATCCGTCAGCGTTCATGTAACGCGATTTTGAATTTATTGCGGAGACACCTTATTTCCGATGTGTCGCAGCGCGTTTAGCGGCGATTCGCAGGGGGGCGTTCCCAATCCGCGCGCGAGTTCGCGCCGACTATTGCAAACAAATGCTTATGTAAATAGAATCCGCGCGCTCTCCGAGATTTCCCGGGTGTGCGGGTGGGCGAGCACGGTTGGACCAGCGGGGTTTTGGCGGCAGCAGAATGCGTGATTATTTTCACAATATCTACATGACCATCAAAACGATCCTCATTGGTATGAGGATCACGCTGAAATACTGCTTCGCGCGCACCATCACGTTGCAGTATCCCGACGTCGCGCCCGCGTTGCAGGCACGGTTTCGCGGCATTCATTACTACGAAATCGAAAAGTGCATCGCCTGCGACATGTGTGCAAAGGCCTGCCCCGTCGATTGCATCTACATCGAGAAAACCGCGCCCAGGAAGATCGACAAAGCCACCGGCATAGCCCGCGGCGGCGCCATGACGCGCTACGCGATCGACTATTCGAAATGCATGTTCTGTGCGTTGTGTGTGGAGCCCTGCCCGACGGACTGCATCCACATGGGGAATCTGCACGACATGTCCGGCTATAACCGCGAGAGTATGATTGTCGAGTTCACCGAGTTGGCCACACAGGGCTTGCAGACTCCCCAGCCATTCTGGATGCACAAGTCCGATCCGCCGGACTGGGTCCAGAGTACGCGACAGGATTGGATCGATCGCGGCGTGCCGGTCCGCGGAGAGATGATGGAAGCGCTTGTGGAACATCTGCCGCCCAAGAAAAAATAGGAACTCTGCCACGTGTACGCGACCCGGCCCATAACGATGCTTGCACAGCAAGCGCAGACTATTCGAGGTGACGCGAGTCTCGAACTCGTCACCGGTGTGCTCATCTTCATCATCGCCGGTTTCATGATGGCGTTCGGCGCGCTCGTCGTGGGGCGCCTCGCGAGAACCACGCTGCCGCACCCGGAGAAAGACGCCGCCTACGAATGCGGTGAGCCCGCCATCGGCAACAGTTGGGTTCAGTTCGACCTGCGATTCTATGTCGTCGCATTGGTCTTCATTATCTTTGACGTCGAGATCGCGCTGTTCTGGCCTTGGGCTGTGGTCTTCGGCGCGGCCGATGCTTCCGACCCCGAGCAGTTTCCCGTGAAGATGATCGCACTGTACGACATGCTGTTCTTCTTCGGCGTCGTGGTGGTCGGGTTCCTTTATCTCTGGCGGTTCGGTTACTTGGACTGGGTCCGCGCGTCCACCGGGCAGCGACGTACGTCGCGTCTTGAGCAGCGGGCCGAAACGGCGGTGGCATCATGAGTTGGATCGAGAACCGGTTCGAGGAGGGCCTGATGGTTACCTCCCTCGATTGGGCAATCAACTGGGGACGAACCAGCAGCATTTGGCCCATGACCTTCGGCCTCGCATGCTGCGCCATCGAGATGATGGCGGTCGGCGCTTCACGGTTTGATATCGACCGTTTCGGAGCCGGCGCGTTTCGGGCGACACCCCGCCAAGCGGACCTGATGATCGTGGCCGGCACGGTGACATACAAGATGGCCAGCCGCTTGAAACGCCTCTACAACCAGATGCCCGACCCCAAGTACGTGATCGCAATGGGCGCGTGCACGATCGGCGGCGGCCCCTACTTCAAGTACGGATACCATGTGGTCAAGGGCGTTGACCTGGTGGTCCCGGTCGACGTGTACATCCCCGGCTGCCCGCCACGCCCGGAGGCGCTGCTCGAGGGATTGATGAGACTTCAGGACAAGATCAAGAGCCAAACACGCGCGAAGGATCCCATCTCGCGCGTGCGTACGGAAGTGTTGGCGAACTAGGCATACAGGCGCACGCGGCGCAGCCGTCAATAACGAGGGACACGGTGTGGCACCTGAGGAAATCTGCATCATTTTGAAACAGGAATTCGGCGATGCCGTCGCTGATACTGTTCTATCCGCCCGCCGCCCGTACGCCGTCATCGCAATCGATCGGTGGCGGGACGTCGCAGCCTTCCTGCGCGACGACGGGCGCATGCGTTTCAACATGCTCCAGTGCATCACCTCGCTCGACTTGGTTAAGGAGAACAAGCTTGCTGCGGTGTACGACCTGTTCTCCGTTCCGGTGGTAGGCGTGGGTCCGTGTGCCGTGCTGCGACACCATTTCGCCGTTCGGGTTGAGGTGGATCGTGACAATCCCCACCTACCGACCGTCAGCCACATCTGGCCCGCCGCGGATTGGCACGAGCGCGAAGCGTTTGACCTGATGGGCATCGTTTTCGACGGCCATTCCGACCTGACGCGCATTCTCTGTCCCGACGATTGGGTCGGCCACCCACTCCGCAAGGACTACGAATTCCCGCTGGAATATCACGGCATCCCCGCGAACACGGAGCACGAAATAAACAGCCCACGGCACTAAGCTCGGCAGCGACAAACCATGAGCGAAATCGCCCTCGAAACAAGACCCGACCCGCTCGCCGGAACCGACAAGTCCGAGCAGGGCGACGTGCGTACCGAAGAGATGCTGGTCAACATGGGTCCGCAGCATCCAGCCACCCACGGTGTACTGCGCATCGTGTTGCGCACCGACGGCGAGCTGGTGCTCGAAGCCGTCCCGCACATCGGCTACCTGCACCGCTGTGCGGAAAAAATCGGCGAAAACCTGGCGCCCTACCAGTACATTCCGTACACCGATCGCATGGACTACCTGGCTGGGATGAACAACAACCAGGCATTCGCGATCGCCATCGAGAGACTCGCCGGCGTCGAAGTGCCGCTGCGCGCTCAGTACATCCGCGTCATGTTCGCTGAACTCAACCGCATCGCCTCCCACCTCGTCGCGTTTGGAACGTATGGCCTGGACATGGGAGCATTCACGCCGTTTCTGTACGCTTTCCGCGAGCGCGAGATGATTCTCGACCTCTTCGAGAGCGCCTGCGGTGCGCGGCTGACCTACAGCTACATCACGATCGGCGGCGTGACGGATGACTTGCCGGACCGATTCCTCGAAGTACTTGACGAGTTCATGGACTACTTCGAACCCAAGATCGACGAATACAACCAGCTCCTTAGTTTCAACCAGATTTTCGTCAAGCGTACGGCCGACGTCGGTGTGATCAGCGCCGAGGACGCGGTTCGCTGGGCGCTTACCGGCCCTGTCCTCCGGGCCAGCGGCGTCAATTGGGATCTGCGTAAGAGCACGCCCTACGAAATCTACGATCGCTTCGACTTCGACATCCCCATCGGGCTGCCCGGTGGCAGTGAAGGCGTGCCCCGCGCGGTGGTGGTTGGCGATAGCTGGAACAGGCACATCGTCAAGGTGTGGGAGATGCGCCAATCCTGCCGGATCATCAGGCAGGCCATGGAGCAGATGCCGGAAGGCCCGCACATTGCCGCCAAGACCAAGAACTTGAAGCTGCCCGATGACGAAATCTACATCGAGATCGAAAACCCGCGAGGCCAACTGGGTTTCTACGTGCGGGGAGACGGAACGCAGATTCCGTCCCGCGTCAAGGTTCGAGGCCCGAGCTTCTGCAACATCTCGGTCCTCAACCATATTGGGAGCGGTTGCTTGCTGGCAGACATCCCCGCCATCGTCGGCAGCATCGACATCGTAATGGGCGAGTGTGACCGGTGACGGGGTATGGTTCATCTTGGGTGGCATGCCCACGCTTGCGTGGGCATGGTCAGACTGCTTGCCGGCACATGGCCACGCAAGCGTGGCCATGTCACCCGGCGCGGTGTATCGCAACGATCGGTCACTCGCTACAATCTCCGCTTCTTGAGCGGACGGGCGATCAGGCGAACCGCTTTTTCGGAGTGGTCAGGTGACGCAATTGTCGGTTCCCTGGAGACCCAGGGCAAAACAACAACACGGTCCCATGGCTGCTTTGGTCGCCGGATTTGCCAAGGCGCTCTACGCGACGTTTGCGCCGCTCGTTCGCGCATTCCCAGGCCCGTTGCTCATCGGCGCCATCGTGACGGTCATCGTCGGAGTCTGGGCGAATTACCTCGTCTTCGAGTTTGTCGACACCGCCCTTGTCGCCGCCGATACCAATGTTGTGGCTGAGACCGGTCTGTTCGGCGGCTTGCTCGCGATCACCGAAGTGCGTGCGGGGCTAATCGCTGCAGGCGTTCCCGGTGCGGGCACGCTCTGCTACCTGCTCTACCCCTTGCAATACGGATTGGTGCGCGACGTCATCGGCGCCGGCGGTTTGCTCGGATTCATTTCCGTCATTCCGCTGTACGTCATCTGGTGGGAACGCAAAGTTGCAGGTCGCATCCAATCACGCACCGGCCCCATGCGCGTCGGCGGATGGCACGGTTGGTCGCAGTCGATGGCAGACGGCATCAAGCTCATATGCAAGGAAGACCTCTGCCCTGCGGACGCGGACAGGCCTCTTTTCAAGTTGGCACCGTACCTCGCGTTCGTGCCCGCGATCCTCGCGTTTTTCGCATTGCCCTTCGGAACCTACTGGGTATTCCGCGAAGTCGACGTCGCCCTGGTGTTCATCTTGGCCATGCTGGGCATCGAGGTGCTCGGCGTGATACTGGCCGGCTGGGCGAGCAACAACAAGTGGAGCGTCTACGGCGCGATGCGCGAAGCCTGCCAGATGGTGTCCTACGAGATTCCCATGGGCATGGCCCTTCTGATCCCCATCATGGCCGTCGGCACCTTGAGCTTAACCGAACTGGGCGACACGCAGAGCGGCGGATGGACTTCGTGGATCGTGTTTCGCAACCCGTTCACATTCGTCGCAGCCATCGCGTACTACATCGCTTCGCTGGCCAACTGCAAGCGTGCCCCGTTCGATCTGCCCGAATCCGAGAGCGAGTTGGTCGCCGGCTTTCATACGGAATACTCCGGCTTCCGCTGGTCACTCTTTTTCTTCGGGGAGTACGCAGCCATGTTCGTCGTCAGTGGGCTCTGCGTGATTCTCTTTTTTGGAGCGTGGTACTCGCCGCTGCCCATGTCACTGGCCGAGAGTTGGGGGCTGGGTGATTCGCTGATCGCTCGCGCGATCAAGGGCCTACTCTTCGCGGGCCCGTTGTGGTTCGTGGGCAAGTGCGTGTTCCTTCTCTACGTCCAAATCTGGATTCGGTGGACCCTGCCTCGAATTCGTATCGATCAAGTGCTCTACGCCTGCATCCAGGTGTTGCTGCCGTTGATGATGGTCGTCCTGATGGGCCACACGCTCTACGAACTGTTCGTCCCGACCCATGGACTCGTCTGGAGCATTTTCAACATCATCTTGTCGCTCATCGGGGCGGTTGCCGTATTGGGAATGATATTCATAGCGACCTACGGCTTTTGGAACCGAGTGGGGCTCGTCGGCTCTCTTGGCGTGGAGACGCTGCCGGGATCATGATCGAACAACGACAAACGAAAAACAGCTTCCTTATCGTCGGGCTTGTCTTGGCCGCGTGCGCGTCATCGGCGAGCGCGCAGTACCCAACGCCCGAGAACCGGCCCGCGCGCGCAGCCGAGTCCGAGCTGAACGCCGAGGAATCTGTCGTAACGTCGACGGTTGCGCCCAACAGCGCGGTCGAGGCTGCCCTGTTCTATCTGTTCGGCGGCACGCTGCTGGTCTCCGCGCTGGGCGTATGCGTCACCAAAAGCGTCGTGCGCATGGCCACTTGGCTCTTCGGAGCGTTGGGGGCAGCCGCTGTCCTGTACTTCCTGATGGGCGCGGCCTTCCTGGGTGCCATTCAACTGATCGTCTACGCCGGCGGCACGCTGATCCTGATCGTCTTCGGCGTCATGCTGACCAGCAAGTCGCCGTGGGTGCGATTCGACTGCCCCCGAATCGAGATGTGGGCTGCTGGTGGCGTTGTCGGTGTCTTGTTCGTCGCCCTGACCACGCTCTTGATCGGAACGCAGTGGCCAACTTTGTCCGCCGCCGCGCACCCCGCGACGATCGCCGAATTCGGCAAAGAGTTGTTGACGACGTACCTCGTGCCGTTCGAGGTCGGTAGTGTGTTGCTATTGGTTGTGATGATCGGTGCCGCCCACCTGGCGCGGCAGGAGAACTAGGTTCTTGGAACCGGGTTGCGAGTTGCGATGAGCATCGGACTTTTGCACTACCTCATACTGTCGGCTGGCGTCTTGTGCTGCGGGCTCTTCGTCATGATGACCAAGCGTAACGCGATCGGCATCCTGATCGGCATCGAGCTCGTGCTCAACAGCGTGAACATCAACTTCATCGCGTTCGACCGCTACCGAGCGGGCGGCGGGATGGACGGGCAGATAGCAGCGTTGTTCGTCATCGTGCTCGCCGCCGCCGAAGCAGCCGTCGCCGTGGCGATCTGCATGAACCTCTACAAGAACATCAACACGATCGACGTCGATCGCGGCGATGCCCTGCACGGATAACGCACGGTTAGCTCTTTAGTTCAATGGACACGCTAAGCAACTACGAATCATACCTCATTCTCGGCGTGCTGATCCCGTTCGTCAGCTTCGTCATCCTCATGCTGTTCGGGCCCCGCCTGGGCAAGCCGTTAGCCGGCTGGGTCGCGGTCACAGCCATGGTCGGCAGTTGTACGCTCGCCACTATGACGCTCGTCGGGTGGCACGGTGAAGACTCCATCTCAAGAATGGCACTCACCGCAGCCGCCGCGCACAATCAGTTCCACTGGGCCGACATGGGTTCGGTCGCCATCAACATCGGCGTCAAGCTCGATTCCCTTACCGTCATCATGTTCTTCATGGTGACCTTCATCTCCTCCTGGATTTTCATCTTCAGCGTCGGGTACATGGCCGGTCACAGCGACGAAGTCGCAGGCACGAGCAAATACCACCGCTTCTTCTGCTATCTGTCACTCTTCGGCTTCAGCATGCTCGGGCTGGTCATCAGCAGCAATCTGCTCTTCCTCTTCATCTTTTGGGAACTGGTCGGGCTGTGCAGCTACTTGCTGATCGGCTTCTACTTCGACAAGAAGTTCGCCTCCAACGCAGCCATGAAGGCGTTCATCACCAACCGTGTCGGCGACTTCGGCTTCATCTTCGGCTTGATGATGGTCTTTTTCTTCCTCGGCACGCTCGATCTCGACGGCGCAGCCGCCGCCTTCGCCGACCAATACCACAATCACTCAGGCATCTTCGGCACACAATACGACCTCAATCTGTTCGGCTGGCACATCACGTCTCTGACCGGCACAACGCTCGCCACCATGATGGGCATTGGTCTGTTCTGCGGCGCCATGGGCAAGAGCGCCCAGTTCCCGCTCCAGGTGTGGTTGCCCGACGCCATGGCAGGCCCGACGCCGGTCAGTGCCCTGATCCACGCCGCCACCATGGTCGCAGCCGGCGTCTACCTTGTCGCCCGAGTCTTCCGCCTGCTAACGCCCGAAGCCCAGATGTTCATCGCGGTCATCGGCTGCGTAACGCTGACGTTGATGGCCCTGATCGCCATCGTGCAGACCGACATCAAGAA
>JAJDDU010000031.1 GCA_029260155.1 Phycisphaerae bacterium
CACCCTGCTTGCCGCTGCGTTCCTGTCCGGTGACCAGCGCGACAGCCGACGAGTCTTCATAGTGAGTGACGGGGATTTCACAGTACGCTGCCACCGCGAGCGCCGCGGTAATCCCGGGCACAATCTCGAAAGGGACTCCAGCTTCGCGGAGCGCGTCGGACTCGTCGCCGCCTCGCCCAAACACCAACGGATCGCCACTCTTCAATCGTACGACGACCCTGCCTTGTTTGGCTTCGGCGATCATGCGCGTGGTAATCTCGTCTGGGGACATCGCTCGACCCGTCGCATGATGGCCGAGTGCAACCAGTTCGGCGGTAGGGGGCGCATGCTCCAACGCCGCAGGATTGACGAGGTAGTCGTAGAGAACCAGATCAGCCTGCTTGAGGCACGAAACGCCGCGCAGCGTGATCAGCTCAGGAGCGCCAGGCCCTGCGCCCACGAGATAGACAGTCGCTGGTGATCCGGTTCGCGCCGCGTTCATACGCACATCGGGCTCTACTTGGCCACTGCACTCGCTAAACCATAGGCGAACGGCCCAACCCCGACAACCCGTCGTAACTGTAACCGTCCGCTTTCCACGGCTTTGCTGCAGCGTTCTTCGGGCACGGAAGGCGCGAGACGGGGCAGATCGCTCGTTGTGCTACTGCTCTGAATTCCGACTGCGCAGGTGTCTTGTCGCGATTTGAGGTGAACCATGAGAAAGGCGGGGCGAGCATGTGCTCGCCCCGCCTGGGCTGATTAGATTAGTTGAACCAATGGACGGCGCGCCGCCTAGGGGTTGCCGTCGCAGCGGCCGTCGCCCTCCGGACCCTCGGTAACTCCGTTTCCGCAGCAGTACCGATTCGACGGCTTTCCGCTGGTGACGCTGTCGCAATCACTCGAGCAATTGGTGCAGTCTTCACCGGAATCACAGACTCCGTTGCCGTTGCACGGATCCTGGCATGCGGGGTCGCTTGCACAATCCGAATCGCCGCAGTCGGTCCCACCGCCGCAATCGTTGTCGATGCCATCGGTGCAGCTGGTCTCAGTCGCCGGTGGTGCGCCGCAGTCAGCCGCGCAATTGCACTCGTCCTCACCCGCTGCGCAGTTGCCGTTGCCGCACGTCTCCGGGGCACCGCAGTCGACGGCGCAGCTGATGCTGTCCTCGCTGCCTTCGCACGAGCCGTCACCGCAGCAGAAGGTCGGCACTGAACCGCACTGGAATCCGCTTGCGCTGCAGCGCGAGTCGCCGCAATCGACCGGACCATCTCCACCGCCGCCACCGGGATCACCGCTGCAGCAGAAGCGATTGTTCGGATTGCCGTTTTGCTTGCCGTTGCAATCTTGCGAGCAACCCACGCAGTCCTCACCGGCTTCGCACACGCCGTTGCCACACGTGGATCCGCCGCCGCCACCGATGCAATCGCCGGAGCACGTATTGCAGTCTTCGCTTCCATCACAAGTCCCGTTTCCGCAGCAGGGGGAGATGGGATCGTTCAGGCAGCCGGTGCCCGTGTCACAGCTGTCCGTCGTACACGCGTTGCCATCGTCGCAGTTGACGGCCGTGTTGACGCAACCGGACCCGGTGTCGCAACTATCGTTCGTGCATGCATTCCCGTCATCGCAGCTAATCGCGGTGTGCGCGCAAGAGCCGCCGACGCAATCGTCAGTGGTACATGCGTTTGCATCATCGCAATCGGCTGGAACGACGCACGGTGAGATCAGATTCAGCGTGGCGACCACATCGATCCGACCGTAGCCGTAAGCGCGGTCGAAGCCAGGCGCACCCATGTCAATCGCACCATCGCGGAGCAATTGGCGAACTTCGGCCGGCGTCAACGCCGGATCGGCATCCAGGATGAGCGCCGCAAGACCCGCCACCGCCGGCGATGACATGCTCGTGCCGCTCTGACCGGCGACCGACGACCCGCCAGGCGAGTTGCTCGCCGACCAAATCACCGAGCCCGGTGCGGAGACATCAAGAAGGTCGCTCTGATTGCTAAAGCAAACGATGTCATCGATCGCAGGGCTGTTGTCCACACAGAAGCCCCAGTTGAAGCTGTTGGTCCCGTCTTCGCAGTTCGGGTAGCTGTCCTTGTATGTCGCGCCGACGGCGATGACGTTTGTCCCGCACGCGGGTGAGCCCATCGAGTTCGAGTTGTTCTCATTGCCGGAAGCGGCGACCACCACGACTCCGACGTTGACCGCGTTGTTGGCCGCCGCAGCCCAGCTATGGCTGTTGCATGTGCCCGCGAAGTTTCCCGTCCCGATGCTCAGATTGATCACATCTGCCTGTCCGCCCGGCAGTGCGGGATCGGCGCAGTGGTTGATGCCCGCGATGATGTCACTGTCGAATCCGCCGCCGAACTGGTTCAGAATCTTCGCCCCGATCAACGTGGCAGCAGGTGCCATGCCCTGAAACGCCTCCGGGCCATCACACCCGAAATCGACGGTCAGACCGGTCCCGCCGACGGCGATTCCCGATACGTGCGATCCGTGGCCATTGTCGTCCTCGGGATTGGAATCGCCATTGGAGAAATCCCAGCCCGCTGCCGAGTCGATGCGCGTGGAGTACATGATGTGATCGGTGTCGATACCCGTATCGCACACGCACACCCGAATGCCGGCGCCGTCGGCCGACAGCCCTGCGGCTGCGATCTGGGTTTGAAGTCCGTTGACCAGCGGCATCGACTCATCGAGCTTGACCAGGTCGGCGTGGTAGCGGTCTTCCTCGACACGCTCGACACCGGGCAGTGCCTTCAACGCCGCGACCGCGCCCGGAGGGATGTTCCGCATGTTGATCACGTTCGGGAGCACCGTGCCGTACTCGTACCTGACATGCCCACCCTTCTGGGCTGCGAACGCGTTGACCGAGAGCCTGTTCGTACCCGGCTTGAGGTGTACGAGTAGGCTCAGCCGATCCGGCTGCACGCCGTGCGGCTTGATGTTCGGTGCCTCCGCACCAACCAGCTTGTGCAATTGCCGATCAACGGTGACACTTTCCGCCGCAGCGGACGCGCACCACGACCCGACGCCCACGAGCCCCGTCGCCACGAAGACCTTCAGGGTAACGCCACGTTTCGCTAGCTTCGTCATTCTTGCATACCTCAAAAACAGACCCAAGAATCCCCGGCACACACGGCCTCAACGCATCCCGACTCCCCCCAACGACAGCTCACTTGGACCTGATCAACCACGCGCGGATCGATCTCGCACGGTGAGACTCCTCGCAGATTGGGCTGCTGAACGCTTCGGCCACAGAAGAGAGCATACAAGTACTGACAATCTCGTGTCAACACTCAACGCATTTGCTCAAGTGTAGGTGGCAAGGGCGGGCCGCCGCGTTCGAGAGCTACGGTTGGGACGCCGATCGGCGAGAGAAACACCCCGTTCACCGGACGGAATCACCGAGGGGCGTTCTTTCGTTGCTTCGTGGAAATCATTTGGGGTTCTCCTCCGAATTAGTTACTGGAGAAACGTCCCGGTAGAGCCTGTTTGACTTTGAGTGCGAAGTATTCGAGATCGTGGAAGCCGTAGGCGATGC
>JAJDDU010000301.1 GCA_029260155.1 Phycisphaerae bacterium
CGGGTCAGGTCGGCGAAATCAGGTTTTTCCGGATCGTCTCGCAACGCCAAGGATCACTCATCGCGTTTACACGTTAATGCTGTGGCGACCGGATTGGTTCACTCTTCTGTCTGTGCGGGGTCCCGGGGCGCTGCGTCAGGATCGCCGTCCCGTCAACCCGTCTGAACGCCGGCCCCGGAAGCCGGTCCGAGGCACTTGCCCATACTAATGTGGTCCTCAACGGCATACCCCAGGCGTTCGTAGAAATGGACGGCGTCGGGATTGGACGATCGGACTTGGAGATTCAGCTTTGGGCAGCCGAGACTCTGCAGGGCGTGCTCGACTGCCCGCATCAGGGCGGTGGCGATTCCACGTTTGCGGTGCGACGGTTTGACGGCGACGAAGTATACCCAGCCTCGGTGCCCGTCGAACCCGGCCATCGCAGTGCCGACGAGGCATGAATCAGCCATGGCGACGAGGAAGAGATCACGCTGTACAGCCAGCTTGAGACGAATGTTGTCCGCGGGGTCGTTCCACGGGAGCGCGTCGGGGAACACCTCGTTCCACAGGGCGACCACGTCCGGTTCGTCAGACTCTTCGTAGGGTCTAGTTTCCACGCCCTCTCCTACTCGGTTGCGTCGGACGCTTTGAGGGGCGCCCAATCCGCGCCCATTACCCGCAGCACGGACTGCATCAGGCTCGTCGTTTTGAACGGCTTGGCCAGGAACTCTACGTGCGGATCCTCGACGCGCCGGGCGTCCAGCAGGTCGGAGGCATACCCCGAAACAAACACGATCCGCATGTCCGGGTGTTTTTTTGCGAGTGCGTCGGCCATGTCACTGCCGTTCATTTCGGGCATGATTACGTCGGTGACCAGGAGGTCTATGACGCCGTCGTGCTGCTCTGCGACCTCAAGGGCGTGCCTTCCATTGTCGGCCTCGACAACGGTAAAGCCGCTGGCACGCAGCGTGTTGCAAGTAACCTCGCGCACGAGTTGGTCGTCCTCGCAGACCATGGCCACACCACGCACGCACGCGAGTATCGTAGGCTCGATCTCATCCGATTCCGTGGCCCGTTCGGTTGATGCCGGTAGGTGGACCTTGAAGGTTGCCCCTCGATCCGGCGCGCTGTCCACGGTGACAAACCCGCCCGCCTGAGAGACCGTTCCGTACACGGTCGACAAGCCCAGCCCGGTTCCCTTGCCCACGGGTTTTGTGGTGAAGAACGGCTCGAACAGATGCCGTCTGGTATTCTCATCCATCCCCGAACCTGCGTCCGTCACCGTCAACACCACGTACGCGCCCGCGCTGACGGACGGACCATCCCGGCGATCGGTGTCCGGCAACGTCGTGTTGCACAATGCGACTTCGATTTTCCCGCCGGAAGGCATCGCATCGGCTGCGTTGACCACGAGGTTCATGAGAATCTGTTGGAATTGACCTTCATCGATCACGACGTGCGCGGCGAGCGGATCGATGCGCACGGTGAGGTCGAAGCGCTCGCCGATCAGCCGGCGCAAGAGGGACTGCATGTCCGTGACAATGTGACCGGTGTCGAGCAACTGCGGTTGGGAGACCTGCTTGCGGCTGAAGGCGAGCAGCTGGCCGGTCAGCGTTGCGGCCCGCTCGCCGGCATGTCTTACCCGTTCCAATCCGGTCTTGATAGCCTCCATCGATGCCTGCGGTCGACCTTCTTGCAGAGATGCCATGAGGATCTCGGTGTGTCCGAGAATCGCAGTGAGCAGGTTGTTGAAATCGTGTGCGACGCCGCCGGCGAGCTGGCCGAGTGCCTCCATCTTCTGCGATTGTCGCAACTGTTCCGCCAGCCTGTTGCGCTCCCCTTCGGCTTTTCTTCAGCCGGTGATGTCGCGGGCAACGCCAACGATGCCGGAAACTTCGCCATTGTCGAAGTACGGACGCTCGCCCACTTCGAGCGTGATGCGCGAGCCGTTCTTGTGGAAGATTTCGACGAAATACGGCGGGACTGCTTGGCCCGTTCGGATCGTATAGTCTGTGTTCTCGATAACTTTGGCGTTGTCGGGGTGGTCGGTCATGTATGTGGTGAAGTGTTTCATCCACTCCTCGACCGTGTATCCCGTTACCTGTTCGACCGCGGGTGAGAGATAGTGGAAAACCCCTTCCGTGTCGTGGCGATAGACAAAATCGCGCATGTTCTCGAGGAGAAAACGCTGCTCGTCTGCCAGGGCACTGAGTTTCGCGGAGGATTCGATCGCGGTCTCTTCGTCGCGTTTGCGGTCTCTGAGGAACCTGCTCAGGAAGAGCACCGCCAACATCGCCAGGGCGCTGACCGCGAGCCCGGGCACCTCGGCTGCCTGACCCGTCACGTCCACCACGCGGTGGTCACGCTCGCTAGCCAGCGTGAGGGTCTGACGCACGGTCATCAAAGCGAGCATGAGGGTCAGGAACCCCATGCGCCAATCGCGGGCCCGCCGCCAGAGCACGACGGACAGAACCATGGCGACCAGACGAATGGCGATCGAGATGATGAGAATCAGACTCATGCGTGTCCCAGATCGAACGGCCGGACGACGCCTCCGCAGCGCGTCCTACGTCTGCGCGTTGAATGTCCGGTCGATGTAACCGGTATCGATTTCGCCTTTGAGAAACCCCTCAAGGCGAAAAATCTTCTGATAGAGTGGGATCGTGGTCTTGGTCGGGCCGATGTGAAACTCACCCAGGCAGCGGCGCATGCACTCGATGGCCTCCTCGCGAGTCTGCTGGTGAACGATCAGCTTTCCGATCAGTGAATCATAGCACGGCGAGACCCGGTAACCGTTGTGGACATGTGTGTCGACGCGAACGCCGAACCCTCCGGGCGGGCGAAAGTGCTCGATCAGTCCCGCCGAAGGGCGGAAACCCTTGTCGGGGTCTTCGGCGTTGATTCGGCATTCGATGGCCGCCCCGTTACGCTTGACGTCGCGCTGCGTAAACCACAACGGCTCGCCGGCGGCGATCCGCACCTGGGCTTTGATTAGGTCGATGCCGGTGATCATTTCGGTGACCGGGTGCTCGACCTGGATCCTGGTGTTGGCCTCGATGAAGTAAAATCGCTTGCCGGCAACGAGAAACTCGAACGTTCCGGCATTGGTGTACTTTGCAGCTTTGCACAGGCGCATGGCCGCCTTGCAGATCCCCTCGCGCGTTTTCTGATCGATCCCGGCCGAGGGCGCCTCCTCGATCAGCTTTTGGAAACGGCGTTGTACTGAACAGTCACGCTCGAACAGATGCACGATGTGTCCATGGTGATCAGCCAGAAGCTGCACTTCGACGTGCCGCGGACGATCGATGAATTTTTCGACGTACACCCCGCCGTTGTTGAACGCGGCTTCTGCCTCTTGCGCAGCCATTCCGATCGCGTCGTTCAGGCCGGCGGCGTTTCTAGCGATGCGCATCCCACGCCCACCCCCGCCGGCGACGGCCTTGACGATGACCGGGTAACCAATGTTCTTGGCGAGCTTGACTGCCTCGGCTGGATCGGTGATTACGCCCTCGGTTCCGGGGACAGTCGGTACTTTGGATTTCTTGGCCAGTTCGCGCGCTGCGGCCTTGTCGCCCAGCATACGCATCGCGTCTGCCGAGGGGCCGATGAACTCGATGCCGGACTCTCTGCACTTGTCGGCGAACGTCGCGTCTTCGGCGAGAAAGCCGTACCCAGGGTGGATGGCGTCGGCGTTGCCGATCTCCGCCGCGGCGATGATGCGGTCACTTTTGAGATAGCTGTCACGTGCAGGGCCCGGGCCAATGCACACCGCGTGATCGGCGAGCTCTAGATAGGCCGACCCGCGGTCCTCTTCGGAGAAGACGCAAATCGTCTCGATTCCGAGTTCTCGGCAGGCACGCAGTATTCTCAGCGCGACCTCACCCCGGTTGGCGATCAATACACGTTTGAACATAGTGATACGCTACTCGTCGTTTGATGATCGGGTGGACCGTAGCTCTACCCGAGAAGGACTCAGAACCCCGTCGGCGTTCGAGTCCCCCACCTCCAAAGGGCCTGTTGACTTAATTGGCACGGGATTCGCGATCATGAACTCATGGCCATTACGATTCCCGCCACTTCCCGTTTCTCGTACGCACGACACCACCTAACGGATCCAAGCGGCAAGCCCTTCGCGGTGGCGGACTCCTACCCGCCAGCGAGTGCAAAGCCACACCCGAAACTGCGGGTATCGCCACGCCCGAGCCGCCGCATTCATGCGGCGCGGCCCTGCGCTGACGAACTCGGACCCGTCAGCAACCCACACGCTTGTGCGTGGTGATGCGCCAGGATGTTAAGGTATTTGTGCCATGACCGCCATGACGCCCGGCGTGGTGGCCACGACCTCGATTCTGTCCGTCTACGCCGCCCCCACCAGCCACGTCCGGTCCAGATTCCCTTCTTCGTGCAATATGTCCACGACGAACGTACCAACCGCATCCGCCGACACGCGATAGGTCAGGGTGGCCAAGTAGCCCATGCGATCGGTGGGGACGTTCCCATCGACCAGCAGGGACAGCATCTGGCCTTTTTCTACGTTGAAGGCGTCCAGTGTTTCCCCGGCGCCCGCGAACACGTAGTCGGCCCGGTCTTCGATCGTGATGTCCACCAACTCGACCTGCCCAGCCTGACCGCCGCTGACCGCGGTGTGCAGCTGAAAGGCCCGCAAGTGATCCAACGCATCCTTGGCGAAGATCCGCACACGCCGAACATTCGCCGAAGCGGCGAACGGCGCAGGCACGGCCACAAGCTCCGTGGCCCCGACTGTCTGTGGTCCTTGCATGGCTCCCATCGACCCACCCGAACACGAGCACGTGTTCGTACCGGCGAAGCAGGTCAAAGCGTGCATCGCATCGGGCAGGCCGCAGAACCCATCCGGCTCGCAAACGCCGAGCGCCGCACCGTAGTCCAGGTTAATGTGGTTACACGTGGTGGTTCCGGCGAAACAGTCTAGGGCGAGTAGCGCGTCGGCCAGATTGCAGAATCCGTCTGGCTCGCAAGCACCGAGTGGTCCGCCGCCGTCGGCGTAGCCGATGTCAATCAAGTTGCACGCTCCGTTCGGCGGAGAGTCGCAGCCAACCCAAACACAGCTGTCGTCACGAATCCCGTCGGATGGCAAGTTGCCGGTTGCATTGTCGATGCGGTCGCCGCAATCTTCGACAGCGTCGCACGAGACGCACATCTCCGGTAGCACTCCGAATTGGCTGTCGATGTTCTCGTTGAAGCGGGCCTCCTCCGTTGGTGAATTGATCGCGCCGTCACAATCGAAATCGAACAGCGGATCGTACGGATCGAGCCCCGTAACAATCCGCGAGAGCGCCGTCCGCTCATCCTCCGTGATAACACAGTCGTTGTTCCAGTCGCCGTAGAGCGTTTTGAGCGCGAAGTAGAATGGCGGATCGACTATTTCAGGGGCGAACATTGTTCCATTGTAGTAGATATGTCGAGCGGCGCTCGGAAATAACACGGCAAGCTCGTGCAACGTGACGTCACCGTCAACATACATGGCCTCCGGTTCGCCCGTTTGTTGGATCACAAAGGGATTGGAGTGCGGTTGCCGATCTACCGTAGTAAAGAAGCAATGGGCACCGGCACAGATAATCTCAAAGCTCTTCCATGGCTTGATGCACAGAGTGTCAGCAAACCAGATTCCGCCGAAGTCCGGAGACGTCAGCTCGATTTCCCTGGGCGGAGCGGCGGTAGCGCCAAACACTTGAAAGTCCACGCCGGTGCTATCCCAATTCGACGCTTCCGCATGGATCTTGGAGCGAATATCCAGATCGTTGTTGAGCTTCACTGTCATCGAACCGGACACTCCTTGAGCTGGCACCAACTTGGAGTCGTCGTCCACTAGATAAACCGGCCCCTTGGATTCCAGCCTATTGCCGGAGACTCCGGGCTCGCCATACTCGAGCGTGGAAATCACCGACGGTGTCCACCAGTCGACTGTTGCGATTTTGAGACTCCCTCCCCCCGTAAGTGTAACTACTGAACCGGTTGCCGCGTGAAGGTTCGCCACGTGGGTCTGGACAACGCCCCCATCGATCAACAGGAGATAGCCGATGTTCATCGTCATCGGAGGGAATCCGGCGCTACCGGCCAGGATTACGTGTGCACCACTATTGACGGTGAGTTTGCCCACATCCAACGACCCGTCCAGCAGTCGGAGCAAAGGAGTGTTGGTCGCGCCCGCTTCCCCAAGCGTCCATCTCTCCGCCCCGGTGATCGGCCCGATCGTGTGCACTTCGCCCTTGATGACCCAGTCGCCACTGGGCGACTCGCTCTGGTCGATCCCCAGGACTGCGGAGACTAGCGTGAACGCGCCGACGGACCAATCGGCGGGCCGAATCACGCCGCCAACGATAATCTGGGTTTCGGTCCCTTCGGTCGAATCGGGAACAATCGCGCTGACGAAGTCGAGATCGCCAGACACTTGAAGCTTCGCGCCTGCTTCCACATTCAGCCCGTAGGCCTGTGCGGGCGCTGCCCCCACCGAAGTGAACGCACCTGCGACCAACAGCCCTTTCCCGGTGCCAATCGTCAGCGCCCCCGGAACGTCGAACGTGAACGATTTAATCGGAACCGGATTTGCCAAACTGCCCATGTCCATCACAATCGTCCCGCCGATTAGGTGGTAAACGTCGTCTGTGTCCAAGGGAACCTGGTCCGGATCCCAGTTGGCGGAATCCGACCAAATCGGCTGCGAACCGCCTCCGTCCCAGCATTTTGTGTTTGCCCCCGGTGGATCGCACTGCGCGGTCGCTTCTGGGACCGTTGTCCCGAGACCGATCACGGTGAGCAAACAAATGACTGAAGCAACATCTTTAGTAGACATCTTCGCATTCTCCTTTTTTCTATTCCGTGTTTATCAACGGACCATTTTCTCCACATCCACGCCTGGAAACGCGTTTATGCGTTGTTGTCGAACCGCCTCACTTCCCCGATTACCACGCGTTGCGTTTCAGAGCGCGCATACACTCTCCGCGACGAACGACGTCCGCCTTGTCACCGATCAACCTTGTTTTGCGTTAGGCGCGTACTGCGCTGATCATTCGCACAGACAGGTCAAACGTCTTCTCATACTCCTCCCGTCGCCTTATGCGGGCCCTGTCTCCGCATTCAGGAATTGCTCGTAGTCAAACAGGTCCACATCCTCGTCGTTGTCGAAATCAAATACTTCGCACTCTGCTGGCGCTGCTGCGCCCGCCCCGCCAAGGCATGTCTGCAGCATGGAAAAATCCACAAAATCGACATCCCCGTCCCCGTCGTGATCTCCATCCCACAAGGGGTGGAGTACGAAGACACCGTGCGTCCCATCCGTGAATTTCAGCTTGATGGCGAGTTGTCGCGCGTCATTGAAACTCTGGCGTTGCCCGTCGCTACCGCCCGTTTTGTTCCAATAGGCGCTTATGAGATCGAGCTGTCCCGGTATTGACAG
>JAJDDU010000302.1 GCA_029260155.1 Phycisphaerae bacterium
CCGAGCGTTAAACTCCCCGGCCGCGGATTGATGGAGCTTGCGATTGGTACTGCTCGGCAGCAGATTGACGTCCCTCGAAATCGGCGAAGCTCTGGTGATCAGCGAATTCGCGCCGTCTGCAAAACCGTCGCGAACGAGTTCCGCCGGAAGGGTCAATTCGCGTCGGTCCCACTGCTTCACGCTCGCGGGGCTTCCAAACGGGAATTGAACCGCGAACACCGACGCTTTGCCGCCTTCGTGATCGACACAGACGCCACCGTGGCAGCAACCGTTCAGAAAGCAGCCGACCCGGCCGAACGCAAGAGTCCAGGGTATCATGATCGCGATCACGTCGGCGTACAGGCGAATCGAGACCCGTCTTGCGCGCAGATATGCAAGCACGACAACGATGGTGGGCAACAGCCCGCCGAGGAATTCGAAACCGCCGCGACGCACGTCAAGCACCGCGTGCAACGGATTGGATGCGGTCGCAAAGTGCTCGTCCCAATAGTGTATGACGAAAAACGCCCGGCTACCGACCGTGCCGACGACGAGGCTTATCAAGCCGATGGTGACCAGTATGTCCGCGTCACACTTGACCCGAATGCAGCGGCGCATCGCGAGATAGAGGCCGGTCAGAAAGCCGACGGCAATCATGAAACCGTAGCTCTGGACGATGAGCCCGCCGTCGGCGCTGGACCAAAGTTGCGGATGCACTGCGCGGTCCCCAAAAAGGCCATGCCGCCTGAGAGCGGACTATCCCGTTCGCACCTTCCCGTTCGGAGTCTGCTGAGACGCCGTCTCCGGGCTAGCTATCGCCCTGCTCCTGCTGCTCGCCCTCTTCACCGCCGTCGGACCGCGCCGCCTCCGCGATGCGCGCGAACTCGTCGACGTCGGTCGATTCGGTGCCGTCTGCGACCGGCGGCGAGTCGTCAGTTGGCGCGCTTCCTTTTCGTTGCTTTTCGGGCGGCGGCAACTCCTCCACCTGGGGCAAGTCCTGGAGCGAACCGAGCCCGAATACTTCCAGAAAACGCTTCGTCGTGCCGTACAGCAACGGCCTGCCGATTTCCTCGGCGCGGCCCACGATCTTGACGAGGTTCATTTCGCGCAGGCGATTCACAACCTCTCCGACTGCCACACCGCGAATCTCCTCGATCTTGACGCGCATCGCCGGCTGCTTATAGGCGATAACCGCCAGCGTCTCCAACGCTGCCTGGGAGAGCTTGGATTCGGTACGCACTTTCAGCAGTTTTCGTAGCCAGACGTTGTATTCCGGCAGGGTCAGAATCTGGTAGCCCTTGGCGATCTCGTCGATGGAAAACGAAGCGCCCGCCTGCTCGTAGCCGGCGTTCAGCTCCTCGATACACTCTTTGATCCGCGCGGCCGATACGTCGCCGATGATGCTCGCCATCTTGCCGGCGCTGATCGGGGAATCAGTGGCCACCAGCATGGCCTCGACGATGGACGCCGTTGCGATCACCCCTTCGGCCGAGTCGTTGGCGTTTTCCTCGCCTTCACCCTCCGGCGCGGCGGCGACGGTGTCGTCCTGCTCAGATGCCGTTGTTGTTTCGGTCTTGCCCATGAGGAGCGATCATACACGCATAGGCCGCCGTTGGCGACTCGGGTCTGCACACGTCTTACGCGACGCCGAAGCCTTCTCCGTCAATCGTCTCCAATCGAACGAATTCGCTCACGGGAAACCGGTACGCTCGCGGTCTGCTCTCACCGAGCTGCTTGCCGATGACCACCATCATCACGGGGAAATGGTCATCGTCCAAACCGACCAGGCGCGTCACTTCGGCAGGATCGAATCCGATGATGGGTCCGGTCGCCAAACCCATGTCCGACGCCGCCAGCATGAGCGTCATGGCCGCCAACGAGCCGGAGCGAACGGCCTCGTCGCGTTGCAGATGATCGTTGCCTTCGTAGAACTTTCGGATCATGGGCAAGAGGTTGTCTCGTATCGCCGGCGGCGCTTCGCTGTAGATGCGCTCTGCATCCTTGCACGCCCTGAGATACCCGCACACCACGATCACGGCTGACGCCTCTTCCATCTGCGCCTGGTTCCACGACGCGGCCCGCAGCGCTTTCTTGTTGGCAGCGTCTCGAACGACGACGAACTTCCAATGTTGCAGATTGAACGAGGACGGCGTCAACCGCACCGATTCGAACAGATCTTGCAGTATTGCGTCGTCGATCACGAATGCGGGATCGTATTGCGTCACGCTACGTCGAGACTGAATGACGTCTTTCAATTCCATCAATTGCTCCTGAAAGTATGACCGCGCCCCCTACTCCCCGACGACCTGTACGTTTCGCTGCTTCAAAACCCATCGCCGGTAGTACGCGAGCCCGAGACAGGTCAGTGGAATAGCCAAGACCAATCCCAGAAAGCCAAGAACCTTGCCCCACACGAACACGCCCAGCAAGATAATCGCCGGACGCAACCCCGTCACCTTGCCCATGATCCGCGGAACGAGCACGGCGTCTTGAATCAACTGCACGACGAAGAACACGCCGAAGACCATCAGCAATCCGTTGACGATGCTGGAGTCATTCTCCACGGCAGTCAGAATGGACAGCAACGCAGCCGGAATGAACCCCACGGTTTGCAGATACGGAACCATATTCAACACGCCGATTAACAGGCCTAGCAAAAGGCCCATACGCAATCCGATCAGCGAAAACCCTGTCGCGAGCAGCGTTCCCACGCATGCGGCGACCACGAACTGCCCGCGGAAGTAGCGGCTCATGGCGACGCGAAACTCATCGAGAAAACTGACAAGTGTGTCGCGGTAAGCCGGCGGCAACTGATCCTTCCAGGCATGTTCGACCAGACGATAGTCGTTCAGCAGGAAGATTACGTACAAGAGCACGACCATCAAACCGATCAGCCCCAGAATGAAACCCACCGCTCCCGTGACGACGCCCCACACACCCGGCACGAGCTTGCGCGCGAGCGTCATCACATATCCGTCAAGATCAAACTCCTCCGACGTCACCGTCTCGCGGATTTTTTCCAGCACCCACCCGGCGCGGCTGTCCGCCTGACTCGCGATAAGGGCGTCAAACCGCTCGGCGAGAGTGATTCCCGTTTCGGGATCGCCAGCCACCTCGCTTCGCAACTGCGTCAGCATGCCCTGAAAATCATCCAACTGTGAAGCCACAAGCGGGACCGATAGCATGACCGCAACAACGCCGGTTGTAAGCACGCCGAACACCGTCAGCAGTACCGCCGCCGCCCGGTTCTTCAGACGCCGTTCGACCGTGTTCACCAAAGGGTTCAGCAAGTAGGCAATCAGAAGCGCCACGACGAACGGAATCAGCACGTCGGACAGATATCGGAGCAACCATATCACCAGCACAATCGTGCCGGCTGAGACGATGAACCGGATCACGCGATCGAAGTCATACCGTTGGGGCTCGGGGTCGTGACGTATCATTGTCGCGGCATTGAACCCGCTCGCGAGCAAGCCCGCAACGACGGCCCAGCGCGCTGGCGGAACAGCGAGTCCGAGAGTTTTCGTGAATCGCGTGTAACATTGTATGTACACATATCTTATCGGAGTTTCCGGGACGGTTGTGACGTGTGCGTCGAAGTTCCCGCTTGTACCGAATTGACCGATTCGCTACCCTGGCCGGACGTGGAGGCGGTTTGACCCTCGGCGACGTGTCGGGGTGGTTGGAGATTCACTACATGATGAACAGAGCTATTTACTGCGGTCTCGTGCTGGCAGCTGTGCTTGTATCCGGCGGCCGCGCCGTCGCGGATGTCACCATACTCACGGACCCGGCTGCGTTCGCGGGATTGAGCGTATTCGATTTCAACGGCGAAGCACCCGTCAACTCGGTTGTTTCCGTGTTCGACATCACCCTTCCGGGGGCGTTCATGGAGAGCAACGGAGGCGATCTATTCCACGTCGACCCAGGCTACACCGATGACGGGTTCACGCTCGGGCTTCCCGCTGGGGCTGCCCTCTCGAACGCCGACTCAACGGACTATGTCGCTTCTCCGGGGCAGACAGCCAACGACGTCGAGACGGGGATCGCAGTCGAGTTCGATTCGCTGGATTACCCGACCGCCATCGCCATGGATGTCGGCAAGTTGGTGGCTGCGTCGACGAACGACTTAACGATATCATTCAGCTTCCTGCCCCAGGGTGCGGCCATGCCTCTCTTACCGTTGACTTTGACCGTCAGTGATTTGACTGACGGCTACGCGTTCCGCGGCTTCACGTTTGACCAGCCGATCGAGTTCATGGAGATCCTCCTGGAGGACCACAGCAACGCCGGCGATGCCGTGACGAACGCGCTCGGCTTCGACAACTTCTACTTCGGCAACGCGTCCGACGTCGTCACGGTGCCCGCACCCGGCGCCGCGGCCCTCGCAATGATGGGTTTCGGCATGGTCGGTTGGCTGCGGCGGACCATCGGCTAGGTCACTTCCTCGTCCCAACGGGTAATTCTCAAGACAACCCACCCCCCCGGCCGGGGTGTGAGATTGCCGACCTTAACGGCTGCGGCAGCGTCGACATGGTTGCCTTCGCAATTTTTCAGTTGGTTTTCCCGCTGAATCGGCGTTGAACATGGTCGTTCCGGGTGGTCAACCGCCAGCGCGAAGCCACCCAGATGAGCATCTCGATTTATCCCGCACGCTGGATTCGCAAATCTCCGATCCCCAGTATAATGCGCCGTTCGCTACGACCCTGATGAACGGAGTTTCATGGCTGATCGACGGTATATTCGCAATTTCGGCATCATCGCCCACATCGACCACGGCAAGAGCACGCTGGCAGATCGGCTGTTGGAGCGTACCGGCACGCTCGCCAAGCGCGAAATGCGCGAGCAATTCCTCGACGATATGGACCTCGAACGCGAGATGGGCATCACCATCAAGGCCAACCGAGCGACGATCAAGCACGTCCACAACGGCCATGAATACATGCTGAACCTCATCGACACCCCAGGGCACGTCGACTTTCACTATGAGGTATCGCGGGCCATGGCGGCGTGTGACGGCGTTCTCCTGTTGGTCGACGCGACGCAGGGGGTGCAAGCTCAGACCGTCGCCAATGCGTACCTTGCGGTCGAATCCAACGTCGAGATCGTGCTGGTCATCAACAAGATCGACCTGCCCGGGGCGCATCCCGATGAGGTCGCGCTCGAAGTCGAGCAGATTCTGGGCCTTGCGGCAGAGGACGCCATCTACACCTCCGCCAAGACAGGCGAAGGGCTCGACGAGCTTCTGTCAGCCGTGTGCGAGAAGATCCCCCCGCCCGTGGGCGATCATGATGCTGCGCTGCGTGCGCTGATTTACGACGCCAAGAGCGATCAGCACCGCGGTGTCATCAGCCACCTTCGCGTGATCGACGGAAGCGTCAAGCGCGGCGACAAGATCCGCATGATGGCCGTCGGGAGCGAGCACATCGTGACCGAAGTCGGCAAGTACACACCCAAGCCCGCAGCGGTCGCGGCGTTGGGTGCGGGCGAGGTTGGATATCTGGTGGCTGGAATCAAGACACTTGTCGACGTCAACATCGGCGACACTATCACGCTCGCGCTAGCACCTGCCACCAAAGCGTTGTCCGGCTACCAAGCGCCAAGCCAGATGGTCTTTTGCGATTTCTATCCTGGTCCGGGAACTGAGACATCCGACCTCCGTGAAGCCATGGAGCAACTGTGGCTTAACGACAGCTCGTTTACCTACGAACCAGCCACATCCGACGCACTGGGCATCGGGTTTCGTTGCGGGTTCCTGGGCTTGCTGCACATGAAGATCATCCAGGAACGGCTGGAACGCGAGAGCGATGTTAACATCGTTCAGACGGCGCCAACCGTGACGTACGAGCTTGCGCTGAACGACGGCACCATCATGCACATCCAGTCGCCCAGCGCGATGCCCGACGCGTCGAAAATCATGGAGATCCGCGAGCCGTTCTGCGTGGCCAACGTGATTATCCCGGCGGACTACGTCGGGGCACTGATGGCGCTCGCGCTGGATCGTCGCGGAGTGCACAAGAAAACCGAGTATCTTTCGACGACGCGCGTGATGATTACGTACGAGTTCCCGCTCGGTGAGATCATTTACGATTTCTACGACAAGCTGAAGAGTTGCACACGGGGTTACGGCACGGTCGATTTCGAGTTTTCGGAGTTCCGCGGCGGCCAGTTGGTCAAGATGGACGTCTTGGTCAACGCCATTGCGGTCGACGCGCTGTCGGTCATCGTCCACCGCGACAAAGCCGCCCGCCGGGGCAGGAATTTGATCATCCGTCTCAAGAAGGAGATCGCCCGTCACCAGTTCGAGATCCCCTTGCAGGCTGCCGTCGGCACGAAAGTCATCGCCCGCGAGACCATCAAAGCCTTCCGCAAAAACGTCACCGCCAAGTGCTACGGCGGCGACGTCAGCCGCAAGCGCAAGCTCCTCGAAAAGCAAAAAGAGGGCAAGAAACGCATGAAAAACGTCGGAAACGTCGAGATCCCCCAGGGCGCCTTCATGTCCATCCTCGACCCGGGGGATTAGCGATGGCGTGGCATTCTCATCGAACGGCTTGAACGATGGCGCACCTCAGTCGATTTGATGTACTGGTTGTCCCCTCAGACCCAGGGGATGTTGAACGGCAGGACGAGGGTTGCATCGAAGAAGAGATGGCCGACTTGGAGTCGTTCCGAGACCAAGAGATCTGCTTGACGCCCGAACTATGGGTTGGCGCGCCAAGAGACTGGGACTGGGAACGCATCATGGTCGCCTGTCTCCCCAGCGGCATCAGCGCCGATTTGGCGAGACTGGATCCGCCGTACTATGCGCTCGTACGGGCGGTCAAGAGTCAAGATACCGCGACTCAGTGGGATTGGGATCAAGAACTACAACGCACCTTGATGCTCTCACGTCTGGTGCACTGTCATTCGGCGGGATACGCATTTCGCGCTCGGGTCACGCGGACCGATGACGGCACAACTCAGGAGGTGTTCCCACCGTTTTGGGACAACGGCAGCGTGTATCACCCGAACATCGAGCGGAACTACGTGAACCCCGATGAATGGAAAAACGTGGGTCGCCTTCTGGAACATTACTCCGCGTTCAAGGCTCGGGATTTGAATCGAGTCACGTCAGCCCTGTTCTTCCGCGAGGCAGCGGCGTTGGAATACTGGAACGACATAGCGTGGGCACTCCTCGGAACGGCCGTCGAGCGACTGGTTGGACCTGATTGGAATGGACCGAACGGACAACGGCGCAAGAAGCTGTTTTGCGAGCGGCTCCCCGCGCTTGCCGAACTGATGGGCACGCCAATCTCGGAGCAGGACGCTAAGGACGCGTGGGGGTTTCGCTCATTGGGCGCCCATGGTGAGTGCATCTCCTCGCATCCGCTCGCCCACGACACGGCGGACCAACCGATCAGAGCCGAGTTGTACGATCGCGTCGTACGGCTGCTGAGCGACGCTCTCCGCAAGGCCATTTTGGATGAGGCGTTTGCCATGAACTTCGAGTCTGAGGCGAGCGTGGCACAGCTTCTTAATCAGTGATCTTCGCGGAGAACTCGAATGACACGGCTCTTACTCGCTTGGCGCGATCAGGAGACCAAGTCGTGGTTTCCCATTGGGCGATTAACGCGAAGCGGCGGGAAATATGAGTTCGTCTACCTCCGCGGAGCACAACAAGCTATAGAGCAATGTGGCCTGCGCCTGCTCCTAATGTTTCCGAACATAGATTGCATTTACGAGTCCGACAACCTGTTTCCCCTATTCCAAAACCGAGCGCCTTCAGCAGGTCGCGACGACTACTTCGACTTCGTCAAGTGGCTAAACCTCCGCCAGAGTGAGCATGATCCACTCGTCGTGCTGGCGCGTACGGGCGGTCGACGCGCCACCGATACGTTTGAAGTTTTCCCGTGTCCGCAGCCGGAAGACGACGGGAGTTATCGAGTTCACTTTTTTGTTCACGGAATCTCACACTTCGGAGAAGAGTCGGCCAAACGAATCGAGCAACTCAAAGCAAACGACCGGCTGCTTGTCATGTGGGACTTGCAGAACGGTTACGACTCCAAGGCCCTCGCACTGCGAACCGCTGACACGTATCCTGGCGACCGCACCCTCGTTGGATTCTGCCCCCGCTATTTCACGCACGACTGGCTGAATGTTCTGTTTGAATGTCACGCAGAGGTCAAAGTCGAACGTCTGAATCCTTCCCCCGCTCCGTTGGACTTCCGGCTCCTTTGCAGCCTGTCGGGCTGTTGGCCAGATGGTTTCAATCCATGTAGTGGAGAAGAGTTCCAGCCAATCGTCGAAAGCGCACACTCCGCGATCACGCCTTCATGATAGAGGCAGGACACGTCCGCCGCCGAAGGACTCGACTTCGCGCATTCCACTGATCGATGCGAGCAGCGATTCCCGTCGTGATTACGGAACGGGCACGACCGGATCACGCCGTCTGATCTGTGAGACGAGTCCGCCGCAGAGCATCAGCGCGCATCCGGCGATTTGGCGACCTGCGAGGGTTTCTCCCAATATGACCCAGCCACACAGCGCGGCAAAGACCGCTTCCAAGCTGAGCAGTACAGCGGCGTGGGCCGGTGGTGCGCTGCGCTGTGCGACAACCTGAAGACCGAACGCGAAGCCCACCGAGAATATGCCACTGTAGATGATCGCCCATTTTCCGGCCGCCAACTGGTCAGCGCGAATCTCCTCGGCGAGTAGCGCGGCGATCATCGCGAGCGCCGACGCGACCGCGAATTGCGCGGCCGCCAGACGCAGGGCCTCGACCCGTGGAGCTAGCCGCCCGATGACGAGCACATGCACGGCCCAGAAGAAAGAGGATGCCACAACCCACCAGTCACCGCGTGTCAACTCGAAGGAAGCAGTCACGCTGAGCAGATACAACCCGGCGAGCGCAAGCGCCGCACCGGCCCAGGTGGCGTAGCCGGCGCGCACGCGAATGAAGATACCGAGTACTGGCACTAGGACAACGTAGAGCCCGGTGATGAACCCGCCTTTGCCCGCGGTCGTCGTGATCATGCCGATCTGCTGCAGTGCGGCCGCCACGAAGAGTACGACTCCCGCAACACCACCTCCAAGAACGTACGTACGCAGTGGAAACGTGACGCCGTCTCCCTGAGAACGCCGGAAGCGAATCACGAGGAGAACCGTGAGGAAACCGATCGCAAAACGGGCCGCGTTAAACGTCATCGGTCCGACGTGGTCCATACCGAGACGTTGGGCGACGAATCCACTGCCCCAGATGGCCGCGGCAAGCAGCAGAAGCAAATCGGCTTTGAAAACGGGCGACCTCATGCAATCCGGATCCGGGTACGCTGTATCGTCATGGGAACCTTCGCGTTCAAGCCATCAACCACCCGCAGATCGGGCGGCTCGTGAAAGTACGCCAGAGTGACGTGGGGTTGCTGCCAACCTCTACACCGGAGCCCAGATCCGCTGGTTACGCTCGAACTGGCCTTTCCGGCGACTGTACCGTCGTCGTTTGGTTCCGTCCAAGCGACTTGCTCACCCAGCAGCCCGTGGAGCAGGCCACGCCGGGGTCATCCCGCGATGCCCAGTCCCTCTACGCGCTGGAGGTTGCAATGATGCCGCGATCTCCGTATGGTTGGTATACCGATGAGTGGCGGTTCGTGTCGGCGGGGGTCCGGGAACACCAAAACCAAATTTGTTGGTCGCGTCTGCGTCCCCGCTGTCCGACTTGGGGAGAAGAAAATGCTCGCAAGTCTCCGTTCGCGAAATGGACTATCGTGGTGCCTTCTCGTCTGTGTCATGCTCGCAGGCCAGCCTGCGCAGGGCGATGTCGGTCCGCCGGTTGAGATCAAGATGGCTGCGGACACGTCGGCGGCGGTGCCGGGCCTGGAGTATGGCGGTACGTTCGAGATTCGCCTGTTCCGTCCGGGCATGATCGACAACGTGGCCATCGGCGGTGACGGATGGACCGTTGCGTCTGTCGATTGGCCGGACGGTGCGGTCGATGCGGTGGCGGGCGTGCTGCGCGTCCCGTTTCGCGCGACGCCTTCCAACGCAAACTCACCAATCAAACTGTCATTCACCTACAACGGTCGCAAACTCAGCAGGGCATACGAGATCGGTCCGGCGTATTTTGCTCGCGCGGGAAAGCCGTTAGCGACTCGGCGTATCGCCGAAACGTCGGGCATACGAGCGGACGCCAGAGCTAACGACGCCACACAAGGCAGCAGCCCCGCCGGCGACGCGATTCCGCTGCACGCCGTCGGACGCATCGTCTACGACCGGATCGGCATGGACAACAACAACGACGGCGACTTCGACGACCCAGGCGACGTTCCGCCACGGACGCTCGGCGTCGATTACATTCGTATCCGCTTTATCGACGACGATGACATTAGCTCCGAGGTGATCTGGTCCGGCGAAACCGATCACAACGGCTTTTTCGACACCGGCGTGGTCATGTGGGACGACTGTGATGTGGTCGGCTGCGATACGCCCGACCTGGTGCTCGAATTTGAAGCCGATACCAGCGTGGTCGATGTCACCGACAATTCAGTACTTGAGGAGACGTATACCTGGCAAACCGAAGAGATCACCAACTTTGGAGGGAGCTTCCACGACTTCGGCGTACTCACGCCCGCCGACTCCGGGCTGATGCCCGCGCTTCACATCTACAACAGCATCGTTCGCGTCGAGCGGTTCATCCGCACGAACACCGACTACAATCCATCGCACGTGCAAGTGGAGTGGCCGGACGGCGACACGGGCGCGTGGTATGAACGCGGACCGCAAGAGATTCACATCAGCACCGGACGTCAATGGTGGGATGTCACGCACACACATGAGTTCGGCCACCACTTCCTAAACCTGTTCTCGTTTCCGCAGGACACGGACTACTGCAACGATTACTGTGACGGCAACACGCCATGCACGTCCGGCGTGGCCTGCGAGAATCTGGGCCACTGCATCTGGTGCCCGGAGAACACGCACGACGCATTCAATGAAGGTTGGCCCAACTGGCTTGGGGATGTGGTCATGCGTTCCTACCCGCTGGACTACCAGAATGACGATGGCACACCATTCCAACCCCTCTTCACGCGGAACCAGGAGACGCCCGCAACTTGCTGCCAGGATCAACAGAGCTACCCCGGCACGGCCACAGAAGGGTATGTCGGGCTGCTGCTGCGCGACATCGAGGACAGCACGCAGGACGATCACGATACGGACGGAATCATGGATTCGCTTTGCCTCGGTGTCGAGGAAATATTCGACACAGTCGTCCTGTTCCATCCGAATACGGTGTTGGAGTTTATCAACGGTTTCAACACGATATATCCCGATGAGATGGACCTGCTCTGGCCGACCGCGTTCAACGTCGCCCCATCGTTCGTCGCGAACTTCCCAGCCGATTCGCTGCCCCCCGCCCTGGTCACTGTGCTCGATTCGCCGACGCACCCGCTTGGCGTCGGCGGTCCGCTGCCGTGCATTGTCGTCGAGTGGGATCGAGCGGAGGACGACGTGTCCGGCGCATGCGATTACAGCTTCAACTGGTCCACCGACCCGGCGGGCTCAGAGCCCGACGAGGCGGCGGTTCCCTACGCGCTCAACGGCTGCAAGCTGACGACCGCCGCGGGTTTTGTCACGATCGGCGACTACTACTTCAGCATCAAAGCCCAAGACTGCGGCGACTTGTGGGACAACGACTGGGAGGTCTTCGGACCGTTTACGATCACCGATTGCAACGGGACTGGAATCCTCGACCTGTGCGACATCGACTGCGACCATCCCGGCTATCCTGGCTGTCCGTTCGCGCCGGGTGTTTGCGTAAGCCAACCCGGTTGCGGCCTGTCGGAAGACTGCCAGCCGAACCTCGCGCCGGACGAGTGCGACATCGCGGACGGTACGAGTGAAGACTGCAACGAGACGGACGTGCCCGACGAGTGCGAGACGGTATTTCATTGGGGCACGAACACTGGCGACTGGGAAAACACGAACAACTGGGAGGAAGAGCAACTTCCCGTCGATGGGAGCGACGTCTGCATCGACACCGCCGGTGACGTCACTGCGACACTGACCCACACGGCGACGGACATCGGTATCCTCGCGTGTAACGAGAGCTTGGAAATCGTGGCGTCGGGGCTTCCCTGGCCGGACATGACGCTCAACGACCCGAGTTGGATTCGAGGAGACCTCATCCTGCACGGAAACACATCCTACCTACGCGTCAACGACCAGCTGGACATTGACGGCCTCTTCGATTGGACGGGAACGAACGACAGCAACGTCTCCCACCTGACCGGCCCGGGCGAGACACATGTCCACGGCAGCATGCAGATAGCCGCAGTCACGCACCTCGTAGACCACACGCTTGTGCTCGAAGGACAGAGTTCCAGCACAGCGACCGGCTGGCTGCTCTTTGACGGCGCTTCCAGCCTGTACATTCGCCCCGGCGCCACGTACGACATCCAGGGAACCGGCAGCGCAATAAGCGGCTGGACCGACGACACGTTCGTCAATGAGGGCACTTTGATCAAATCGGTCGACTCAGGTGAAGCCAACGTGAGCATATTCACTGAGAATTCCGGCCTTATTCACGTCCAGGACGGCACGTTGACCTTCACGCGCGGCGGCACGATCTCCGGCGATCTCCTTGCAGACCCCGCAGCCACCGTGAAGCTCCGAGGCGGTTCGTACAATTTTCTCGACACGTCCTCTATCGTCGCCGAAACTGTCGAGTTCAGAAGCGGCGGCTCTGGTGGGAACTTCATCCGCGGTACCTACAACGTCAGTGCGACCACCATTCAAGACGGACAAGCGCTCACGTTCACCGACGAAGCGACCATCATCAACTACGGCCCCGTATTCTCCGTCGAGGGCCTAACCAACTTCAACGCGATCATCGGCGGCCCGATCCACTTTGACAGCCTAAGCGTCGTGGGCGGTACCGCCGATTTCAGCACTGGCGATCCCGTCGATGCAGACACGCTGGTCGTCGGCCCCGGGACGATCAAGGGGCCAGGCATCATCACGGCGAACAACCACTTCTCGTGGAACGCGAGCGGCCACGTCTCGGGACCAAGCGTATTCAACATCATGGGGACTTCGACCGTCGGACCGGGCGGCGGAGAGAAGACGCTTCGCGACCGCGTTCTCAACAACCATGGCACGATGACGATGCTCGGCGGATTCCAAATGCTGAGTGCTGCGGAACTGAACAACCTACCGGGCGCCGTCATCGATATTCAGTTCGATTCCGGTGCCGCGACTATCGGCGGCGGTGCGACCATTCCGTTCAACAACCAGGGCACGCTGCTCAAATCTGCCGGCGTCGGCACGAGCACCGTCTCGACGCCGATCACGAACACAGGAGCCGTCGAGATCCAAACGGGCATACTGAGTTTCAGCAAGACCTACGTGCAAGACGCCGGCCAGACCGTTCTCAGCGGTGGCGAACTCGCAATGTGGTGGTCCAACAGCAGCAACAACCCCCCGCTTCAGGTCAACGGCGGAATCGTCACCGGGTCCGGTACGATCAGTTCCAACCAGGATCTCGTCGTGAACAACGCAGGCGGTACGTTCGCGCCGGGTGCGTCAGCCGGGACGATTATCGTCACAGGCAACTACGTGCAGTCCACCGGCAGCTCTATTGAAATCGAAATCGGCGGGACAGCCGATGGCCTGTTCGACACGCTTGAGATGACCGGCGCAGCCAGCCTCGCAGGATCGCTGGTTGTCACGGAAATCGACGCGTTTCTACCCAGTGCCGGCGACACGTTTGTCATCCTCACCGCGTCAGCGATCAGCGGGAAGTTCGACACGTTTTCGGCGCCGCCTTGGTACGAGATCGAGTACAACGCCAACAACGTAACGCTCAACGTGCCAACCGCCCCGGCGGACCTCGACAGCAACGGGAACATTGACCTTCACGACTGGTCCTTGCTTCAAGTCTGCTTCGGGGGAAGCGGCAATCCGCCGTCACCAAGTTGCCCAGCCGGGATCGAGGCCGACCTAGATCAGGACGGCGAAGTGGACCTGGACGACTACGCGCGGTTCTTCACCGCTGCCGGACTCTGACGGTAACGACACGTTGTTCGCGTTTCTTGTCGCATCGTGACGCGTGCCACTGGCGGCGTGTCCGCCAGTGCTTCGCACCCCACAATCGCGAGAATGGGGAAACACCCGGCGCGCATAATCACGGCAACAATGGTGGCGAGGACCGCAAACGCCCGATATGCTTGATGCTGCCGCAGTGGTTTGCCGCCCTTGAATCGGAGCAGATCGATGATCTCGCGTTTTCGCGTTCAGAACTACAAAGCCCTCCGTGACGTGACCCTCGACCTCACGCCGATCCACGTCCTCATCGGCCCAAACGACACTGGCAAGACGAGCATCCTCGAAGCCATCGCCGCGCTGTGTCGGACACAGGACACTGAGCCGCCACAGGGTGCCTTCAGCGGCCGGTGGGAAGGACTGCAACTGGCTTGGAATGGCGACAAGGGAGATACCGTCGAGTTTCGCTCAACACTTGACGAGTCGAATCTCACATACACACTGGGGTGCAGGTTTAGTCCAGCTGGCCGCAAGGTGAATGTGGAGACCGAGCGCATCGACTCGGGTGATGGGGGAACCGTCTTCATGCACAGTTTCCGCGAGCTTGGGGGGGGGCGGTTGTGGCGGGAACATCCCAAAGCTCAACGCTCGGGACGGGACTTAGAGAGGAGTTTCGTGAGGCGCTCTCCGGCATCCGGATGCACCGGTGGATCCCAGGATTGCTCGCACTACCAGTGGCGCCGTACCCACATCGTACGTTTGAAATGGAGCCGTCGGGTTTCGGATTAGCCGTTTGCCTGGATGACGTTCTGGGCGATGATCGCGAGAGGTTTGCCAATCTTGAGAGCAGGTTTCGCGGCCTCTTTCCGGAGATCAAGCAGATAAAGCTCCGTGGCGAGCCCGCTTTTTTTCTCACGGACAAAAAAACCGCCGACGCTCCAATTTTCACCCCAGCGGCAGGAAAGGGGCTGCATTTTGAGCTCGCCAACGGTGGGCTTGTGCCGGCATCGCAGATGTCGGACGGGGTCCTGCTCGTTCTCGCGTATCTGGCGATTCTCAAGTCGCCGCAAGCTCCGCGAGTGCTGCTTATTGAAGAGCCCGAGAACGGCGTGCATCCGAAACGGCTAAATGATGTCATGCTCATTCTTCGCGAGTTGATAAAGGAGCAAGACCACACGCAGGTGATTCTCACCACGCACTCGCCGTACATGGTCAATCTCTTCAAGCCCGAAGAGGTTACGCTCTGCACCAAAGGCAACGACGGCGCGATAAGCGTACGACGACTCTCCGAGAGCAAGATCGTCCGCCAGCAAGTCGACACATTCACCCTCGGCGAGATATGGACGGCGGAGGGCGACGAGAAGCTGGCGGAACCTGCTGATACCGACGAGGAAACAGTGTCGTGAGGGTGCTCGTCGTCGCGGAGGGCAAGCACGAGCGCGGGACGGGCTCGTCGCGCGGTGCCCTTGATATTTTGGTGCGCCGCTTGCTCGACAACGATCCCGATATCGTCCTTGATCGATTGGCAAACAGTAACATCCACGCCTCGCATGGTCGCGGAAAGGGCTGTCAGAAAAAAGCCGTCCGCTGGATGCTGGAGGCCGCGAAACGTGAAGCCGATGCCGTCGTCTTATTGGTGGATGAGGACGGTAACGACGAGCGCCGCCGGGAAATCGACGAGGCCCAAGCCTCGGATCTTGCCGCCATCAGCCGAGCGCTTGGTGTCGCGATTCGGTCGTTCGACGCATGGATGCTCGCCGACGAGCAAGCTCTGTCGGGGGTGCTTGGGACGACGGTCCAACGACAGCCGGATGTCGAATCCATTCGCAACCCGAAAGCGGTTTGCATGAGTCTCCTCTCGGACAGCCATTCTTCGCTAACGCAAACTGAGGTATACAGCGGTGTTTCTGAGGAGGTGGACTTGTCGACTTTGGCCGAACGATGTCCGCGCGGGTTTGCGCCATTCGCGACGCGCGTTCGCGCGCTCTAGGAGATGTTCCCCGTCACGCGCGTTCGCTGGCGAGCGCGGCGGTAGGCGATCTGGAGGGCAACCACACCGGTGAGCATTGTGGCGAGCGCGGTCCATTGGCCTGCGAAGTGTAGATTCGTGGGGTGCCAAGGCTCGGCACCGGAAATGCGTAGAAGCAAGAGGCCGCCCGATAGCAGCGCTAGGCAGATCGCCGCGTCAAGCGAGCGCATGCCCTTCCTCAGTGCCAACAGCCAGAACACAGCGACCACGATCAACTCCCGCAGCAGTGGAAACACCGCAATGCCGTAGGCGGCTGATTTTGGGAGATTCAGCAAGCTTCGCCAGCGCACGTGGGCCTTGCCGTCTCGGGTCTCGATCAGCTTCGGCAGTCGGCCTGGCGACATCGTCTCGCCGTGGTCAGTCTTGACCCACACATGGACCGAGTCGGTCACAAGATCGGCTTCGTATCCCAGATTGCGCAGTAGCGACGCCGAGATAACAGCCCGCCCGTCGCAGTCCTCTGCACCTGCTTGCAGCGTTTCCGGGACGGTTGGCAGATAGTCCGCGACGCCCCATGTGTCCCAGTCCCAGGCGTAGGGCACTTTCCGATAGACAAATCGCTCGACGACCTTCAACGCCTCGCTCCCCGCTTCCAAGCCGTCGAGATCCGGTTCGAGTTCCACCAGCCAGGGCTTCAGGCCAGGCGCATCAGGCTCGATCAGAGCGTTGGGATCCCGCCAATGTTGGATGTGGCGAACGAACAGGTGCGGGTACGGAAAACAGACCATAAAGACGGTCGCCGCCAGCAGAACGCCCTTGATGGGTGCCCGACACCACCACGCACCATCCTGTAATCTGCACCAAAGCCCGTACACGTACGTCACCTCCCTCCGGAACTATAGAGGGTTACGGCGGTGGAAACAAACCGCAAGGCCGCGCACAATGCAGCAGGAAGAAAGGGCTTGTTCGACTTTCGATTGGAGCATCAATGGCAACACTGATTGCGCAGGCGGACGCGTTCATCGTTCCGGGAGCCACGGGATTCACCGGCAACCCTGCAGCCGTCTGCCTACTGGACGGTCCGCGCGACGAATCGTGGATGCAGGGATTCGCCGCCGAGATGAACCTATCGGAAACCGCCTTTCTCTCCGAACGAGACGACGGATACGACTTGCGTTGGTTCACCCCAACGGTGGAAGTCGATCTCTGTGGCCACGCTACGCTGGCGGCCGCACACGTGCTTTGGGAGCGAGGCTTGCTCCGATCTGACGTGGCCGCGAGATTCCACACGCGCAGCGGTCTGCTCGTCGCCACACGGGACAGAGAGTCGATCGAGATGGACTTCCCCGGCGTGCTGGCCGAACCAGCAGGCGCTCCGCCCGGTCTACACAGCGCGTTGAGCGATGTTGTCCCGGCGCACATCGCCAAGAATCGGTTCGACTACTTGGTCGAACTTGAGTCCGAAGACGCAGTTCGTAAACTGGCGCCCGATCTTCGCACATTGGCCAACGTGGACGCGCGCGGCGTTATCGTGACAGCCCCATCTGCCAGCCAAGATTTCGATTTCGTCTCCCGGTTTTTCGCTCCCGCCAGCGGTATCGACGAAGACCCCGTCACCGGCTCCGCCCACTGCTGCCTGGGTCTGTGGTGGCAGGCGCGGCTCGGCCGCGACGAGTTTGTCGCATTCCAGGCATCGAAACGCGGCGGTGTTGTACACGTCCGCGTGAACGGCGACCGCGTCGTTCTCGGCGGATTGGCCAAGACGGTATTCTGCGCGGAATTAAGTGTGTGACCCAACGGATAACCCAATTGCCTGACGATTTCAGACTCATCGAACGATTACCAACGATCACAGAGTACCGCGCGCTGCGAACGGCTGTCGGCTGGTCCAATCTTCCCGATGAAGCCACTCGACGCGGGCTGGACAACGCCTCGTTCACTGTCTGCCTGGAGCGTCACGGTGATACGATTGGCTGCGGAAGAGTCGTCGGCGACGGTGGCATCTACTTCTACATTCAGGACATCATCGTGCATCCCGATTTCCAAGGACGGGGTCTGGGCCGACGCATCATGGACGCGGTGATGCAGTACTTGTCCGACCACGCCGCGCCAAACGCGTTCATGGGTCTCATGGCCGCTACAGGCGTGTGTGAATTCTACGAGCGATACGGCTTTGCGGTTCGTCCCGACGACCGTCCGGGGATGTTCCGCGTCTGGCCTGCCGAGCGCTGAGCGCGCAACACCCGCCCGCTCAAAAGATGTCCGGCATCCAAGGCGAAGGTCCTGAAAACACCGCGCCCGCTACCGCCAGATCGTGCGTGTCCCCTTCGACGTAGCCGGTCGCTTGCAACTCCGCTGCGGAGAGGTGGCTTGTGTACATCGGCGCCAAGCCGCGCACATCGACACGCAAGCTGCCACGTCCACCTTCGCGCACTTGCCCGCGCCCGTTTGAGACATCGAGCACGAACCGCCCGTGATTGTGCGGCAAGACGTCATCGCACACGTCTAGATGCAATTCAGCCTTGACACCTGCGGGGTAACCGCGTGCCTCCAGCGCGCCCGCGACGTCAACGATGCGCAACATCCACTCCATCCGGTCGACGATCTCGTGCCGCTGTTCGCGCGGAAGCATCAGAATCGGGTCCGCCGCAGATCCTTTCCATGTGATGCGTCTGCACATCGACCGGTGATCGGCAAAGAGCGTGAACAAACGACGGCCAGCCTCTGCTGTCAACGCGACAAGATCATGTACATCAAGCTCGTAGAAAGGCGAGAGGTCGGTTCGTTTGGTGAACAGAGTGTATCCCTCGATGCGTTCATCGCGGAGCACCATGTATCCAAAGGCAGTGCCCGCCCTCGGTTCGAGCACGCGCTTCCACACCCAGTCGGTTCTGTCCACATGACCGTTGGTGCGTTTGGCGCGTTCGGCGTACACCTCGCGCAGCGCCCCATGATCGGCCGGCGTGATCTTGCGGACCGTGAGGTCGCGCCGCTGAACGTCGATCCGGTGCGGATCGAGCGAATAAGTGATCCACGCACCTGCCTGTTCGTATCCGGGGCGACGGTAGACCGGCTGCGTCGCGGGGTACAGTACCGAGAGTGGGGCGCGCGACTTGTGGATTTCATTGAGCCCGTGGACCATCAGCGCCCCAGCCACACCGCTGCTTCGGTGTTCCGGTGCGACGCCGACCCCGCGAATGCCGGTCATCGATACGCTTCGTCCGCCAAACCACTGTCCCAAGGGTCGATAAATCAAACCGCCGGCGATCTCCCCGCCACGGCGCGCGATGCGCATGTTCTCGATCCCTTCGCGGTTCACGATGTCGGATTCCTCAAACGACGGGAAAGACAGTGATTCCGCTAAGATGTCCGCGAATAAGCGGACCTCAGCTTCATCGCGTGGCGTGGAGATGGTGATTGCATCGGTCATGGACAATCGGCTCCGGCGGTTTCGGGCGCAGATCATAACCCATGGCTACCGGCCTTCGCAAACGGGTGCGGCATTCCCGGCAATAAGTCCGCTGCTTCGACGTTTTGCATCGTAAGGAGAAACGAATAATGAGAACCACAGAACCACTGCCTTCGCACATTCCGTACGGCCGGGCACGTCGCGTCATGACGCTCGCATGCGTTGTCATTACCGCTGCATGCGCTGGTAATGCCCTGGCGCGCACCTCGCGACCGTCGCAAACTCAGGCGAAAGTCG
>JAJDDU010000303.1 GCA_029260155.1 Phycisphaerae bacterium
GCCCCTGAACGCCATGCACTCGTCCACCTAAAACCCCAGACACGCTCCGACGCGGTTCAGTCCAACCGACCTTTTGCGGCGGCATCACCCTCAACCCCTCATCCACACCCCACGCCGCCGCAAAAACTCTTAATTCATTTCCAACCGGTGAATTCCCGCCCAGGTTGACACCCGCCCCCCACTCCGCCACGCTATCGCACAGTCACATAGCCGTCGCACAGAACAGAACAACCCCGCGCCCCTCAGAAAGCGGAATGTCCCCTCGCCGCCCCAAAGGCGCAGGAGCAGCAGTAAGTGTCAAACCAACCCAGCCGCGCCCTCCACCCCCCGCGCATGACAATCCTCTCCGACCACCCCATCCTGCGCCCGGGCGAAGGAGAAGAGCAGCGCGAGACCGATTCGTTCACCCTCCACTCCCGCCTCGGCGCCGTCTACGACATCATCCGCCACAAGAACACCCGCCCCCCATTGGCCATCGCCGTCTACGGCGACTGGGGAACCGGCAAGAGTTCAGCCATGCGCTGGCTCAGTGACCAGTTGACCGACTGGAGCAAACTCAGCAAGACCGAACGCAAGAACCACTACAGTACCCGCACCGTCTGGTTCGACCCCTGGAAGTACACCAAGCGCGAAGACGTCTGGCGAGGCTTAGTCGCCGAAGTGATCCTCAGAGCGATCGACCTGGACGGAGCCTCCATGCACACCGTCGTCGAGGCCGCCAAGCAGTTCGGCCTCTTCCTAGGCCGATCATTCCTCAACATCCTCAGCAGCACCAAGATCACCGCCGGCGCGGAAGAGGCCGGCGCAGAGGTCGACCTCGCCGCGCTCTCTAAGATTGCCGACGACTACCGCCAGACCACGCATCCCGAAAAGGCCTACCTCAACGACTTCGAGTCCGCCCTGCGCAACTGGGTCGACCGCCTGCTGAGCAAAGACGAGCGTATGGTCATCTTCATCGACGACCTCGACCGCTGCCTCCCCGAGGTCGTCCTCGAAGTCCTCGAAGCCCTCAAGCTGTACCTCAACATCCCCAAGCTCATCTTCGTCGTCGGCCTAGACCGCGAAGTCGTCGACGCCGTCGTCAAACACCACTACGACAAAAACGGCCTCGGAAAAGACAAGGCCGCCCACTACCTCGACAAGATGTTCCAAGTCGAAGTCGAAATCCCTCCCAGTCAAACCCAGATGGAGGACTACCTGAAGCACCAGATCGCCGCGATGAACACCGCATCCGAAGACTACTGGTCCAAAAGCCTCACCGGCTGGAAGAGGGACTACAGGGAGATTATCGAGAGCAAGATCGCCACGCTTGCCGAAGACAACCCACGCGAGATCAAGCGCCTGCTCAACAGCACCCTCCTGCGCGGCACTGCCGCCGCCCGCCACGACGAACTCGGCGGCAAGGAAGCCGAACGTTTCACGCAGGGGTGCCAAGTATACCTGATGCAGTGCGTTCTGCGCAAGTACGTCCCCAATTCCGCAGGGCTCCTACGTGACCGTAGGGCGCTAATGTTCTTTGAGGACTGGTCGGAGTTCACACGAAAGTACTCATTGTTCCGCCCTCGCAAGGAAGCAACTGGCGAGAAACGTGCCGACGACTCCGAAGACGCGGCGGTCGCACAAAGAGAGTTGGGAACCGTCGCTGATGGGGAATACGAGGAGCTGCGCGGGCAACTCCCGCGATACCGCGACGTGGACGAAGCATATCCACTGCTCGACCAGCCGGACTTGTGGAACTTGCTGGCCATTCCATTCTCAGCCGAAGTTGCCGCAGCAGCAGTAATCGACAAGCCGCAGCCTTGGTTCGAAGAGTTCCGAGAATCGGAGTCGCAGGTTTCCGACTCCCAATTCACCGAGCCGGAAGCGCAACCCTCCGCATACGAGTTCCGCCCGACAGTCTCCCTGGGTGTTGGTGCCACCGCGCGCGGCGTCCGAGGCAAAAACCCCGACCTTAGCACGATCCCTCGCGCCGTGCTCAGCGCAATCGCCCGCACGTTGGACAAGTCGGTTGACGTGATTCAACCCGATGATTTCGGACGAGTGGAAACGCTCAACTTGTCAAGCGCCGACATCACCGACCTGAAGTCGCTGGCCGGACTGACGACGCTGCAAAGGCTCAATCTTTACGGAACGCACGTGGCCGACCTGACGCCGCTGGCCGGCCTGGCAACGCTGCAATCGCTCGATCTGTCCGGAACGCAGGCCACCGACCTGACCCCGCTGGCCGGGCTGACGACGCTGCAAGAGCTCCATCTTCCCGGAACGCACGTGACCGACCTGACGCCGCTGGCCGGGCTGATGACGCTGCAAAGGCTCAATCTTTACGGAACGCCGGTCACCGACCTGACGCCGCTGGCCGGGCTGACCACGCTGCAAACGCTCGATCTTACCGGAACGCCGGTCACCGACCTGGGGCCGCTGGCCGGGCTGATGATGCTGCAAAGGCTCGATCTTTTCGGAACGCCGGTCACCGACCTGACGCCGCTGGCCGGGCTGACCACGCTGCAAACGCTCGATCTTACCGGAACGCAGGTCACCGACCTGGCGCCTCTGGCTGGGCTGACGATACTGCAACAGCTCTACCTTAAGGAAACGCAGGTCACCGACCTGACGCCGCTGAAACACATCAAGCACCTAGTAATCTACGGCCCGTAAGCCCAGCGACGGCTGCACCGCCCGGGCCTCTCCCTCTGCAACCTCTGCGGTTCGATGCCTCTCCACTGACGCCTGCACTCACCCGCTCCTTCTGCCCCGGTTTTCGACTTTCTGTTTTCTACTTTCGACTTTCGCGTTTCTCCCCGCCCTCCGCGATTCAATCTCCCCCCGGCTGAAAGCTGATAGCTGACGGCTGACAGCTCTTCCCACCCCTCTAAACCCCTGATCCGCTCCAAAACATTTTTCCACAGATCACACCTGTAGTTATTCAGGTGACGTGAAGGACACGTTCGCACAGAACGGGAGATCACTCAGCCGTGACAGACGCAAACCAAAAACCGATCGTCCCGCTCCTGCCCTACCAGAAATCAGCCGTCGAATCCAAAGCCCGCTTCCGCTGGTCCTCCTGGTCGCGCCAAACCGGCAAGTCCTTCACCATGTCCCTCCGCCGCATCCTCCGAGGCCTCACCCGCAACCGCAACCAGATCTTCCTATCAGCCAGCGAGCGCCAAAGTCGCGAGCTCATGCAAAAAGCGAGACAGCACTGCCAGTCGCTCCAGGTCGCCACCCGCCACCTCAACAGCACGTTCTTCGACAACACCACCTACAGCCGCCTTGAGATAGGCCTCCCCAACGGCCTCCGCATCATCGGCCTCCCCGCAAACCCGGAAACCATCCGCGGCTTCACCGGCGACGTCTTCCTAGACGAGTTCGCCATGCACCGCGACGACCGCGCCATCTGGGCCGCAGTCTTCCCCACCCTCCTCCGCGCCGACGGCGAGCTTGACGTCGCCTCCACCCCCAAAGGCAAG